>PLHN01000379.1 GCA_003139975.1 Acidobacteriaceae bacterium | reverse complement strand
CGCGTATGCATCCGGTAGCCCGAGCCGTCCGGTGCCAGTTCGAGCGACGTTACCGCTTCCCCGAAATTGGCGGCCCATGCATCAAAATGCTCGACGCCGGCGCTCGCAAGCATCTCAGGCGCGAGATAGCGCTGGAGTGTGTACATCTCCGCCATCGTGTTCGATATGGAGGTGCCGGTCGCAAATACCACGCCGCGTCCGGCGTTGCGCTCGCGCAGGTAGCCGGTCTTGATGAACATGTCGAGGGCGCGGTTGCTTTCCGCATTTGGCAGTCCCGCGATGCGGCTCATCTTGCTTATGAATCCGAGATTCTTGTAGAGGTCCGACTCGTCCACGAAAATCTGATCCACGCCCAGTTCCTCGAAGGTGAGCGTCCGGTCCTTGTTCTCGCGGCCCGCGCGGTCCTTGAGTTTGGCGTCCAGGCGCTTCTTCGCTTTCTCCAGTTCTTTCACGATGCGGCGGTTGTCGCCCTTCTCGGCCTTCGCTTCATACATGGCGTCCTCAAGTAGGGACATCTGCTTATCTACGAAGCGTTCAAAAAGCTTGTCCGAGACCGGCAGGAATTCAAAGGAGCGGTGCGAGACGATCACCGCGTCGTAGTTGCCGCTGGCGATCCGCGCCATCGCCTTCTGGCGGTTGCCGGTGGTGAAGTAGTCCTTGCCCGCGACAAGGATATTGGCCTGGGGATAGAGCATGAGGAATGCCGCGCCCCATTGCTCCACGAGATGATTGGGCACGACTATCATGGGCTTTGTGGCAAGTCCCAGGCGGCGCATCTCCATCGCGGCTGCGGTGATTTCCCAGGTTTTCCCGGCACCAACGCAATGCGCAAGCAGCGTCGAGTCGCTCTGCAGCACCCGCCACACAGCATCTTTCTGGTGCCTGTCGAGGTCGCCATCGCGCAGCATCGAGCGGTTCATGCCGGGAAAAGTCAGGTGCGAGCCGTCGAAGGTGCGAAGGCGGATATTGTTGAACGTATCGTTGTAGAAGCGCGCAAGCCGGTGAGCGCGCTCTTCGTCCTGCCAAATCCACTCGCTGAATTTCTCCTTCAGCTGCTGCTGCTTCTCGCGCGCCGCAAGTGTCTCCTGCGGGTTGACGACGCGGGTGTCCTTGTCGATTTGGTCGTAGATGGTGGGCGTGCGCCCGTTAAGCGCGTCCTCGATGAGATCCGACGCCGTCATCCGGTTCGTGCCGTGGGTGGTGGTGTTGGACACCGAGTTCTTTGCGTAAAGCTCGATGCCCAGGGTCCAGGTGGCGATCGCGCCGCAATGCGCTACCGTCACGGAGCGCTGCGGAACGCTCAAGAGCTCGCAGACAAAGTCGCGGACATCGCTTGCTGGAATCCACGAGGAGCCAAGCCTGGCGCTGATGTCGCCGGGCTGCAGGTCGGCCGGCTGTACGCATTTGAGCGCCTCGACGTTGCGGGCATAAGAAGGATTAAGCGCAGCGGCCGCTTCCGCCGCCCTGAGCTTCTCGCGCACATTGCCGCTTAAATAGCGGTCGGCGGTTTCCCATTCTCCCGAGGGGTTGTTGTAAGCGAGGCCGCCCAGCTCACGCTGGAGGTATTTCTCCTCTCTGCCTGTGAGTTGCGTCATGCGCTGCCAGTCGATGGCCGCGGTCTCGTTAAGCGAAATCGCCAGCGCTTCGGCTGCGGTTTCCACATGCTCGGCAGGTTTGAATCTCTCCAGGGTGCGCCGCTCGAATATCGCTGTCTTTTTTGCGCGTTTCGTCTCGGCGTCGTAGTCTTCGAGCGATAACAGGAGCGGATGGTCGGGATCTCCGGTGAATGCCCGTATGTTCTCGCGCGATGAGATAGGGCCGTGCCGGCTTACGAACACGTCGTACATCCGGTTAAGGAGTGCACGGGCCTGGGTAATGTCGCCTTCGGGCGCATCGTCGAGCTGGGTCTTGAACACGTAGCGGACGGCGTCGCGTATGGCCATCATGCCGCGGACGCGGGCGGCGGAATTCGCGGAGATGTTGGCGGGATCGAAGCTATTGCCATTGCGGATGAAAAGCCGGCCGTCGCGCTCGGCGAACGCGCCTTCCTTGACGCCGGTGAAAGATTCGGCTTCGATTGCCGGGCGCGGCGGGGCGCGGCCTTTATCGCGCGGCACGAAGACGCCTTCAGGCAGCGCGCTGACAGCACGGCTTAATAGCTCAGGGGTGAGTTCGCCTTCCAGGGTCGGCTCGGCGCCCCGGTACATCGTGCCCTCACACTTCATCCTGCCCAGCATCATGTGCGGATGACGGGCAAAATATTCATTGACGGCGATGGGGCCGTCCTGCGTTTCGATGTCGCCGAGTTTGCGCCATGCCTGCCCGGAAGCGATTTCTCCATGCCGGCGCTTGCGCAGGAAAAGAATGTCGGTTGTCACCTCGGTCCCGGCGTTGCCCTTGAATGCGGTATTGGGAAGGCGTATCGCGCCCGCGAGGTCCGCGCCATCGGCGAGATAGGCGCGTATGGTGTCATCCTGCTTGTCCATGGTGTAGCGGCTGGTGACGAGCGCCATGACGCCGCCGGGGCGGAGCTTGTCGAGGGACTTGGCGAAGAAATAGTCGTGTATGGCGCGCGTCAGGTTGCGCTTGTAAGACGGGTCGTGGACGGCGTAGTTGCCGAATGGGACGTTGCCGATAATTGCATCAAAATAGTCATCGGGAAGCGCCGTCTCCTCGAAGCCCTTCGCGAATATCGTGGAATCGGGATAAAGCTTCTGCGCGATGCGCGCCGTAATCGAATCGATTTCAACGCCGGTGCGCTGACTGCCGCGCAGCAGTTTTTCCGGCTGCATGCCCAGGAAATGGCCTACGCCCAGCGACGGCTCAAGAATCTGGGAGCCTTCCTGCAGTCCCATTCGCGCAAGCCCTTCCCATATCGCAGCAATTACCATCGGCGACGTGAAATGCGCGTTGGGAGTGGAGGCGCGCGCCGATTCGTATTCCTCCGGCGTCAGAAGCGCCTCGACATCCTTCGCGGTCCGCTTCCAATCGCCCGGTGACAAGCGATCAAACGCGCCGGACATCGCGCCCCAGCCGACATAGCGGGCAAGGATTGCCTTTTCGGCGTCGGTCGCATCGCGGTCTTCCGCTTCAAGTGTTTTAAGTGTTGTGATGGCCGCGAGATTGTCGCGGGCCTTCTGGTGCAGGCTGCCCTGGCCGATGCCGTGGGTGTGGGTTATCCGAAAGTCGCGTGAGGGTTTCTCTTCTGCGACGGGCTCGCAGTCCAAGAGGAGCGGGGCTAGCGGGGGATCTCGGTCGGAAGGAACGCCCACTCGCGCGTCGCCTGCTCCCAGGCTTCCTGGTACTGCATCTTCCTGACCGACACCAGCTCGTAAAGAAGGTCCGCCGTGCGGCCCTCCGCTTCCGAGATCGCTTCCTCCAGTCGGTTGCTGCTGCGCAGATCCTCGACCATCTGCGGTCGGTGCAGGCACCAGTGGCTCAGAATCATTTCTCGCAAGCGGCTCTTCTCGTCCATCGTCTACCTTGACCTGCTCGGGGTGGCTTCCAGTCGGCGCATCGGCGTCAGCGGAATCTATAGAGAGGCTGCCGAAAAGATCAAGCTGATTGGAGTTGCGCGCTCTTCTGGCGCTTGCTCCGTAGGCGGGGGACATGACACTACCCGTAGTGGTTGCGCGGCGTACTTTACCCATAGATGTTGAGAATTCAAGTGCGTTTTGTAATCCCTTAGACACGGAGGCCTCCATTCGCGGCGACCAGCTGTGGCGGGCTCAAATCCTCCAGCCGTTGTGCGCGGCCCATCCACGGTTCGGGGCGTATTGCCTTTACCCAATCCGCAAATGACGGAATGAAGCCCAAGTCCTCGCGGACATGCTGCTCGCCGATCCACCGCACGGGGATCACCCGGCCGGTCGAGAGCGCTAGGATCGAGCCGAAAAGGGTTTCCGCNNATGCCCTCGGCATGGTGGCGCAATGCCCGGTGGCGGAATTCGGCGATGATTTTCTTGGATTCATCGAACCAGGAATGAATGCGCAGATAGTCGTCTACCGTGCCGCCCCATTTTTTGACGCTGGAAAGGGAATGATGATAAGGATGTGCCATGATCGCCTCCCTTAAAATGTGTGTGAGGTGGTGTGAACGTCGCTATAGCGGCCGTTGAAGTCGAGGCTAACCGTGCGCTCGATGACATTCAGGATGAATTCGCCGAATGCTCCGTCGTTGTTTTCCCAGCCGCCGTGCTCCTGTTCTAGGAAGTCGTAACACAAACGCTCGACCGCTTCGGGAAGCGGAAATGCGGCATCCGGCTGGCTGTCGCCGTTCCAGTCAACGGCCTTAAGAGTGACAGTGGGTGTCGGCAGGGGCGTCTCGGTGTCTGACTTGTACGCGATGATGCTTTCGATTTGGCCGGAATCTCCCTCGCCGTCAAATACGACGATTACCTTTTCGATGTGCGATTCGCGCAGCGAATCGAAGATGGTTTGCTTGTTTAACTTGCCGATCTCGGCCAAGGCGTCGCGATGCCGCTTGATGGATTCAAGAATCTTTACCATGTCGATCATGAATAACTCTCCTGTCGTTATGCAGGCCGCCAACCGGCCTCGCTCAGGCGACGGACAAAGCGTGCGGCCATGCGAGCGGGTCATAGAATTTTGCTGCGCGAGGAAGCGACTGAAAGGAGCGGGGAAAATTCGT
Organism: Acidobacteriaceae bacterium; assembly: GCA_003139975.1. Taxonomy (GTDB): domain Bacteria; phylum Acidobacteriota; class Terriglobia; order Terriglobales; family Acidobacteriaceae; genus Acidiflorens. Next base: position 3,538 of record PLHN01000379.1, on the reverse strand, counting down.
TATTGACGCGCGAGCGACGCGCGCTCACGTCGCCGCGTCAAAGCGAGGACGTGGAGGTGATTTAGCAGCAGAGACGAACCGGCTTCAATGCCGGCTCAGAGAAGCGCGAAACACGGTGGGGGCTTAGGCTGTGGAAGCGCGGGCCGCAGAAGCTCGCCGCTTGACGAGCCAGAATGCGGCCTGCCTAACGAATTCAGTGTGCCGTCACTCCCACTTGCGATGGCGCCGCGAGCGAAGCGATAGCAGCCGCATATTCACTGCTTGCCGTTGCAGCAACGCTTGCCGACGAAGCGGGAGGAGCGGCGGCCATGGCAGAAACCAACTGGTTGTACGCGCTATTGGCCTGCTGGAAAATAGCCCCGTTTACGCCCATCGTGATATCCGGAGCGTTGACAAAATTCACGCCAGCGATATCTCCCGTGTTGCCATTCGCGAAGGTGAAGCTGCTGTCGGCCACGATGGTGTTGCCGTTGCTGTTCTGGCTTTCCTGCGTGGCATTGAGATTAATCGAGGTGATTCCGAGTTGACCAAGCGTATATAAGGAGGACGAACTGAAATTGCCGAGGCCGGTCGAATCCACCCACACCTTGAGGTTCGCCCAGGCGGCGTCGCTCGCATTCAGGACCCCGTCGTGATTGGAATCCAAGGGCTGCAGTGCGGAGAAGCTGGAGACGAGGCTCGCCTCATTGGTAACGGAATTCGTATTATTGGGATCGTAGACGAGGAAGCCTTCGCCAGGCGTGGCCCAGCCGGTCAGAATCCTCTGGCCGTCATTCTCCATATCGAAAAAGGCACCTGACTGCGCTACGCCGGTGGTCTGAACCTGCTGGCCCGAGAGGTTGAGAACAAGGGGATCAGCTCCATCGTAATAGCCAGTCTCGTTCGTGCCGTCGTACATGTCATACCAACCGATGAGCCAATCGCCGACGGCATTTAAGTCCGAGATGACGCTGTCACTCGTGTTGAGGGCGTTGTACGTTCCGGAGAATTGCGTCACGTCATATGATCCGTTAATTGTGTTGGTGCTGCCGGTCAAGCTGAGATCAGTTTGGGTTCCCAGGTTCAGCGTATCGTGCGAAGCGCTCACAGTATCCCAGGTTCCACTGGAGCCCGAGAGGTTAATCGTGTCGGCGGAAACCGTGGAATCGACAGTCTCATGCGTTCCGCTAATCGTGGCGGTATCCGATGACGCGCTGAGATCCACAGTATTCCAGTTACCGGTCAGGTTGGCGACATCGGAGGAGCCGTCCAGGTTGACGGTGCAGCCTCCGGCCCCGCTGGCAAGAGTGATGGTATCGTCCTGTCCGGTGACAGTGCAATTCGTGGCGTTCGAAAGAACGATCGAGACATTGCTCAGGCTGCAGACATCTCCGCTCCCGGAAATATCCACGATGATTTTCCCCTGGCCATTTGCCGCGTTATCGGTCTCCTGATACTGTTGCGTGCCCGTAAGGTTGCTGCCTGAATAACCGAAGTCCTCCGCGGTCACGTTGGTGGGCAGTCCCGTAAACAATTGTTCCTGGGAGCCCCCAGCAGACCAATTAGTGATGTTCTCGTTGTCGGTGCCCGTGCCGTTACTCGCGGAGTAATCATATGTCTCGTTGGTGATTGCACCCGTGGGAGTGTACAGCTCGACGGTCGAGTTACCCGCCGTGTAATTGACGTTCTCCTGGTAGGCTTTGCCGGTGTCGTTGGCGCCCGTGTAGTAGTTGAAAAGCGAAGACACGCCGCTGCCGAGCCCAGCGAAGATTTGGTCGATGGACCCCCCGGCCGTGAGGTCGGTAATCCCATCCTGCAAGGTGCCTGTGAGATTAGCACCGCTGTCGTTTAACACTTCCTCGCTCACTCCAGTTGGCAGCGCCGAGCCGTTGGCCTGCAGCGTGAAATATTGGCCCTGCGAGCCGCCCGAATTCCAGTTGACGGTGTTCTGAACGTTGCCGTTGCCTGTGGAGTTGTTATTGGCGGTAAGCGTACTGTCACCAGCCGTGATCGTGTCCTGCGAGCCGCTGGCGACGTTCATGACATTATTGTTCGACAATTTTATGCTGTCCAGACTGGTACTGGAGCTGAATGTTGCCGTTGCCTGGGCGAGAGCGTAACCGCCGATGTTCGCTGTGTCGCTGACGCCCGATGAGGTGAACGCAATGCCATTACCGTCGCTGATGTAGTCGCTATTTCCCTGGACGCTGGCCGACAACGCGCCCTGATTGAGTATCGTGATGTCGGTATTGCCCTGCACCGTCGCGGATGCGCCCGTCGTGAGGGTAATCGTAGCGGAGCCAAGATTGACAATATCGCCGCTACCCGAAACGGTGGCTGAGACTTGTCCACTAGCAGAGATATCGGTGGTCTGAGTGTATTGCGTGCTGCCATTTGAGTTGACGCTTTGAAGGGTACTCACGATGCCGTTACTGCCGACTGTTTCTACCTGACTTATGTTGCCGCCACTCGCCTCCGTCGCGATCCCGCCGTCAATATTTCCGTTGCTGTCAGTGCTGATGGTTCCGCCTCCGATTGTCGAGCCCCCCGTGTTCGTAACGGCGAACGTGTCATTACTATTGACAGTATCGGTAATGGAGGATGCTGTTTCACCCGTGTCGTGATAGAGACTAGTCAGAGGGCTTTCAAGATTGGTAATGGCACTCGACAGTGAGCTTGCCGCCGCACTCTCAGCTGACGTACCGAAGTCCTGAATCGCCGTTGAGAGTGAACTCACCGCGTTTGATATACCGGTTTCTACCGAACTGAGATCCTGGAGGGCAGTGCCCCCTATTCCACTGAATGTATTAGTAAGATCGGTGCTATCCCCTATAAGCGCATCACCCAACTCAATCCCTAGTTCATTCAACGCAGTTGCTGCGGTGGAAAAATTAATATTGTCCACTGCAATGCCGGCCGCGGTAACGAAGTTGCCCGCATAGGAGAGTGGAACAGCCGCAGTCGGTAGTCCAATAACACCAACTACGCCACCGAGAACACCGACCGCGTCACCTATTGCCGAAATGCCATCGCCAATAGCGTTCTGGTAATTACCCGACGAGTAGTCAGTTCCGAGGGTGGTCAGAGCCGCGCCAAGAGCCGCTGAATTTGCGGTCACGGCACCCAAGGCCGTCACGGGGGTTGCAGCTGCGAGTCCTGACGCCGCTGCAGTAGCCTGCAGTGCAGCATTGGTGTTGCCTACTGGTCCGCCGGCGTTGTTTATAACGGTGTCGTCTATGCTGGCCGCATTCAGAAAACTCGAAAATGTCGCTTCTGTCATATAGGTCACTCCCCGTGATTATGTGTTGAGAACGGTGATGGAATAGGCAAGCAGAGTTATAGGTGGGGCAAGCACAGGTACGAGTATGAGGCAACGATCATGCATATCCATACGCCCCGGAAACTCCAGATTGGGCAACGTAAGCCACGCGTCGCTGAACGTGCATAGCGTGACCGCAGTAAATGCCAGTTCCATGAAAAGCCCCACATTGCTTCTGACAAGTTCTTGATGATCGAGAATCCAAATCGGGCATGCGAGTTGCAACGAGCCTAGAAGAAT
>PLHN01000119.1 GCA_003139975.1 Acidobacteriaceae bacterium | reverse complement strand
GTAGACGCGGCTGGGCGGACTCGACCGGAAGAACGCTACCAACCCCAGAGGCCTGTTCATCTAGATCGAGACGGGCGCAAATGGGCGGACAAGACGTTGCGCCGGATGTCGCCGGAGGAAAAAGTCGGGCAACTGTTCATGATATGGGCGAAAGTGCAGTTCATGAACGAAGCCGATCCACTGTGGCTTCAGCTTCGGGACAATATACGCAAGTATCACATCGGATCGCTCGGGATGACCGTTCCGGCCGATGGGCCTTTCCTGTTCAAGAACCAGCCTTACGAAGCAGCGGAGCTTCTCAACCGGCTGCAGAAGGACTCGCCGCTGCCCCTGATTATTGCTGCGGATTTTGAGCGCGGGGTTTCGATGCGACTGAACGGAACAACCGTTTTCCCGCACGCGATGGCGTTCGGCGCCACCGGCGAACCCGAAAATGCCGAGGAGTTCGGACGCATCACGGCGGTCGAGGCACGCGCGATTGGCGTCCAGTGGAATTTCTTTCCTGATGCGGACGTAAATTCCAATCCCGCGAATCCGATTATCAATACGCGCTCGTTTGGGGAAGACCCGCAGCAGGTGGGCGACTACGTAGCCGCTTACATCAAGGGAGCGCACGAAGGCGCCATGCTGGCGACAGCAAAACATTTTCCCGGGCATGGCGACACGGCAACCGATTCGCACCTGGGGATCGCACAGGTAACGGGCGACCGGGCGCGGCTGGAGGCGGTGGAGCTACTTCCATTCAAGAGGGCGATCGCAGCCGGCGTGGATGCGGTTATGGTAGCCCACGTGACGGTGCCTGCGCTCGATCCGGAGCCGAATCGCGTGGCGTCGACCTCGAAGGCGGTTGTGGACGGGCTGCTCAAAGAAGAGATGGGGTTCAAGGGAATCGTGGTCACGGATGCGCTCGACATGGCGGGGCTGACTCGCCTTTACGCGAATGACGTGGGGCGAGCCGCCGTCGAGTCGTTCGAGGCGGGAAACGACCTGCTGATCATTCCGGCGGATCTCGACAAGAGCTACCGGGCGGTGCTGGAAGCGGTGCGGAGTGGCGAGATCAGCCGCGAACGGCTGGACGAATCCGTGCGCAAGATACTGGAGCTAAAGGCCTCGTTTGGGTTGCACAAGGGACGGCTTGTGGACCCGAACCGCCTGACGAGCGACGTCGGCAAACCCGAGAATCTCGCGGCGGGGCAACGAATTGCCGAGGAAGCGATTACGCTGGTGCGCGACAATGGACAAGTGCTCCCGCTTTTGCCAAATTCTTCGGGAACCTTGCTGGCGGCTCTTCCGTATCAATTAGTGACAGAGGCGCGGAACCGTCTTGTTGTGGTCGTTTTTTCCGACGATCTGCGCGGCGAGTCGGGGCGAACGCTGGAGCGGCAGATTCTGACGCGTGTGCCGGATTCGCGGATTATCTATGTCGATCCGCGGTCGGCGGAGGGCATGAAAAAGCCGATCGTAGAGGCGGTGGAAGCGGCCGAACATGTGGTGATTGCGCTGTATATGATTCCTACGGCCGGCAAAGCGATCCGCTCGGCTCAAGGGTTGAAGAATACAGTGGCGATGGACGATGCTACGGGGAGTGTGCTCAATGCGATTCTCGATCAAGCGGCCGGTCGAACGACGGTTATAGCGATGGGGAACCCCTATGTCATTGGAGATTTTCCGGCGATCCAGAATTATATGTGCACATTTTCAAACGCGACGGTTTCGGAAATTGCAGCGGTGAAAGCTTTGTTTGCTGAAATTCCGATTCGCGGTCATTTGCCGGTCACGATTCCGGGCGTCGCAGCTCGGGGCCAGGGTTTGGAACGGCCGGCACGGACGGTTTCAGGAGGTTCTGGTCATGTTCAATAGCACCATGTTCAAAGAGAAGGAGTTCTCCATTAACGCCGGCTGTCGACGTCGCGCCATCACGCAATTGGCGTTGGGAGGAGTGTTTGCGGCCCTCTGCATTCTGCCCGCGTGCAGCGTTAATGTGGACAAGGACAGCAACAAAGAAGGCGCGAAACACGTGGACATAACGTCTCCGCTGGGCGATTTGCACGTCAGCGAGCAGGCGGACATCCGCGACTCTGGGCTGACTGTGTACCCGGGGGCGACGCCGGCTCCGAAGGACAAGAGCGACGACGAGAAAAGCGCCAATGTGAACCTGTCGCTGCCCGGCTTCCAGTTGAAGGTAGTGGCAGCCGAGTTTCTCTCCGAGGCCGCACCGGACAAAATCACGGCGTATTACGACAAGGAACTGCAGAAGTTCGGCAAGCCGATCCAATGCCGCGGAGCTTACGAGAGCGGAGGGCACGTTGACACGCACGAAAAGGACGACCTTGAGAAGCCGGTGACGTGCGACAAAAGCGACAGCGGAGACGGTTTGGAACTCAAGGTTGGCACCGAGGGAAACCAGCATATTGTGGCAGTCAAGCCGAATAGCAAGGGGACCCGGTTTGCCCTGGTCTATATACGCATGCACACGGGGAAGGACAACACGATCTGACGTCCCTACTCAGACGACTTGAGTTTGCCGCTGGCGCGTCCGGAGTTGCCCTCCGGTTTGTTCTGCGCTAGCTTCACATCAGTGGATCATTCCTGCGAAAAGTGTGGCGCCGCAGTCGAGGACGGACGTCCGTTTTGCCAACAATGCCGCGCGCCCCAAATTCACGTGCAGGTGGCGGTTCCTATCGGTGAAACCGTTGGCGAGGGGCCGTCCGGCGAAGCGTTCACGCGGATTCCGCAAAATACAAACCTGGAGCATCCGCTCGCGTTGCAGCAGAGCCTGCTTGATCGGGGAGCGGCAACCAGGGCGGCCGTCAAAGCTGGCGTGCTGGGCTTTTTTGTGGGGATGATTCCGGTGCTGGGTGTTGTATTGACCGGTTCGCTGGCAGTGTATTTCTACCGGCGGGAAAAAGGCCTTGTGCTGCCGGCCGGAATCGGATCGCGCCTGGGTGGAGCAGCGGGCATAGTATCGTTCGGCATCAACACGCTGCTGATCACCGTCCGGCTTTTGGCGTTTCACGCCCAACGCGAGTATATCGACACCATGCTGAAGATCGCGCAAGCGGTTGGCTACAATCCCGCCGATCCGGAAATTCAGGCCGCTGTGCATAACCTGTTTACGCCGTCGGGGCTGGTGCTGACCTTCTTTTTCGGGATGATTTTTACCGTGACACTGGCAGCGCTGGGCGGCGCTCTGGCGGCGCTGGTTCTGCGGCACCCGCCGCGAGGCTAGCCCCGGGGTGGTCTTGCTCTCACCTTTCCACACGCGTATGATGCAGCGTTTATGAGTTCGCGCGTGCCAGCCCGTCCGGCGGAGATTCTCCAGAAAGCCCAGCTGATGTCGGCCTCCGAAGTGGAGCGCACTCTGATCCGGCTGGCGCACGAAATTCTTGAGAAGAACGATGGCAGCGAGAACCTGGCCCTGGTGGGAATCAGGCGGCGGGGCGTTCCGCTGGCGGAGAGGCTGGCGAAAATCATTCAGCGTATCGAAAAGAGACCGGTGCCGGTGGGAACACTCGACATAACGCTCTACCGTGACGATCTTTCGACTCTCGATGTGAAGCCGGTGGTGCAGGAAGGCGCAATCGGAATTCCGATTACGGGGAAGTCGGTCGTGCTGGTGGACGACGTGCTCTATACCGGGCGCACCACCCGGGCCGCCATGGACGCCTTGTTTCACGAGGGCCGTCCGAAGCGCCTGCTGTTGTGCGTGCTGATTGACCGTGGACATCGTGAGTTGCCGATTGAGGCGTCGTTTATCGGTCGCACGGTGCAAACAACGGAAAATCAGATTATCGAAGTAAAACTTCGCGAAGTGGACGATGCGGAAAAAGTTCTTTTGATGGAAAAACAGTAGCTAACTATGAATGCAGCCCGCGGTTCCCTGCTCGGCATTGAGCATCTGGAAGCAGCCGAGATCATGAAAATTCTGAAGCTTGCCCGGCGGATGAATCCGGACCGGCCTCGCCCTTTGCTCAAGGGTCGGCGCGTCGTGCTGCTTTTTTACGAGGCTTCGACGCGGACGCGCAGCTCTTTTGAAATCGCAGCCAAGGCGCTGGGCGCGCATACGGTACTGATTCAGGCAAGTGGTTCAAGTATTGAGAAAGGCGAGTCGCTCCTTGATACCGGCTACACCTTGCGCGCGGTGGGCGCCGATGCGATCGTCATTCGGCATCCGAACGCGGGCGCGCCGCAGGTGATGGCGCAGCATCTTGACGTGCCTGTCATCAATGCGGGAGACGGCCTGCACGAGCATCCGTCGCAGGCACTGCTGGATGCATACACGATTTTGCGGAACAAGAAGAGCTTCAAAGGGCTGCAGGTGTGCATCGTTGGCGACATCTTTCATAGCCGGGTGGCTCGCTCAGCCTGCCATTTGCTGTCGAAGTTTGGCGTGAAGGTCATCTTGTGTGGGCCGCCGGAACTCGTGCCCGACATTGCGACGACCATCGCTCCGGGAGTGCGCGTGACGCGCCACATCGAAGATGCGCTGCGCGGAACAGATGTCGTAATGCTGCTTCGGGTACAAAAGGAGCGGCTCGCCGGAATGAAGATCGATCTGCCGGAGTACATCGCGCGCTACCAGATGACGCCGGCCCGATTGAAGACGGCGAAGAAAGACTCCATCGTGATGCACCCGGGGCCAATCATTCGGGGCCTGGAATTGACGAGCGAAGTGGCCGATGGCGCGCAGTCGCGCATTCTGGCGGAGGTACAGAACGGCGTCCCCACGCGTATGGCGATTCTCGCGCGAGCGATGGGAAGGATGCGATGACGATAACTTCGCTTCCACGGATTCACAGGCCCGCGTCACTCCGCGTGAATCCGCAGATTGCCGGTCAAGCGCTGGAAGTTGAGGACAAAAGTTGAAGAGTCACGACAAGACGAGCCTCCTGATCCACGGCGGGCATGTGATTGACCCGGCGGCACGCATTGACGCGCCCATGGACATCCTGTTGAAGGATGGACGCGTGGCCGAAGTGGCCGCGCCGCGGAAGATCAAAGGTGCGGATAGCAGGTTTGACGCCCGGGGCCTGATTGTCGCCCCGGGGTTCATTGACCTGCACGTGCACCTGCGCGAGCCGGGGCAGCAGCACAAAGAGACGATCGCAACGGGCACAGCGGCGGCGGCGACTGGAGGGTTCACTTCGGTTTGCACTATGCCGAATACGGCTCCGGTGGTCGATTCGGTCGAGTGGGTGACGTGGCTGCGGCAGAGCGAACGGGGTGCGGTTGTGAGCGTTTTTCCCATCGCGGCGGCTACGCGCGCGAGCAAAGGCGCCGTGCTTACGGATTTCGCCGCACTGCAGACTGCGGGCGCCGTCGCCGTTACCGATGACGGCAAGCCGATCCTCGACGACCGTGTCATGCGCGAGGCGCTGATACTTGGCGGCGAACTGAACTTTCCCGTCGTGCAGCACGCCGAAGATACGCGCATGACTGCGGATTGCTCGATGCACGCCGGGGCGCGGTCATTCCGGCTAGGTTTGCGCGGCATGACGGCCGCGGCTGAAGCTTCAATCGTGGAGCGCGACGTTCAACTGGCGATGCAGATTCCGAATGCGCGCCTCCACGTCGCCCATGTGTCGACCGCCGATGCCTTGAAGGCATTACGCCGGGGCAAGCGGAATAAGAGCCGGATCACGTTCGAGGTCACGCCGCACCATTTCACGCTGAGCGACGAGGACATGCGCGACTACGACAGCAATTACAAAATGAATCCGCCCCTGCGTTCGCCCGCCGATCGCGAGGCGATTCTGGCCGCGCTGGCCGATGGTACTGTGGATGCGATCGCCACCGACCACGCTCCCCACGCGCATCATGAAAAAGAGATGGAATTCGAGCGCGCCGCCTTTGGCATTGCGGGCCTGGAAACTGCTCTGGCCCTGGCGATCACGCGCCTGCATGTGGGGAAGCGCGTGCCGATGGGACGGATCGTGGAGCTGTTTACGTCGGGTCCCGTTCGCTGTTTCGATCTGCGGGGGCGCGGTTCGCTGGTCCGCGGATCGTTTGCCGACGTCACGATTTTCGATCCGAAAAGAAAATGGACCTTCGACGCCTCCAAGTCGCTGAGCAAGTCGAAGAACACTCCGTTTGATGGATGGCAACTGACGGGCAAAGTTATGGCGACCATAGTGGGCGGGAAAATCGTCTACACCGCCTGATCTGCTAGTTTCAGCGTATCCACGCCATGTCCGGGCGGTGCTACAATCGCCAGCCATGGAACGCGTGTTTTTCCTCTTCCTCCTGATCCCGCTTCTTGGCGCACAAACGACCGAGGTAGAGACTACTTTCGAACCGTCCCATCATCTGGCTCTCGAAAACGAGTATGTGCGCGTGTTCAAGGTCGAAGTGCCTCCTCATGCAGCCACGCTCCTGCACCGGCATCGCCACGACTACATTTTCGTCACTCTAGGCGACGCCGATATCTCGAATGAGGTGACGGGCAAACCGCCGGTGGAACTCAAATTCGCCGATGGAGACGCTCGTTTTACGGAAGGAAACTTCGCGCATGTGGCGCGAAATCTTTCTGACCAACCCTTTCGCAACGTAACCGTCGAGCTTCTACAGGATGACAAGCTGCGGCAGACGCGTTCCCGGTGGCCCATGGAAGGAGGCAACAAGACCTTCCCCGGAGGTCATAGCAAGGTTCTTTTCGTGAAAGATGCAGTGCGCGTTTCCGAAGTTGAGCTCGATCCTGGGACCACGGTTCCGAGTCATCATCACGAAGGACCGCATTTGCTGGTGGCAGTCAGCGATCTCGACTTGCGCAGCGATGTCCAGGGCAAAGGACCGACGGCCTGGAAACTCAAGCCGGGCGACGTGATGTGGTTGCCGGCAGATTATACGCACGCGCTGGCGAACACAGGCTCGCAGACGGCGCGATTTGTGACTGTGGAGTTCTAAAGCAGCTCTCGGCTACACTTATTTAGGAAAAAACCAAGCCGGCGGATTTTTCCCGCAAAAGAATTTCAGTCGTCAGACTTCGAGCGTTGATACCCGCTACACGAAAGCACCGGCAAGCGTGGGTACTTTGCGAAGCTGGGATCGTCGAACGACAGCTGACACATTACAAAGACTGAACCGCGGTCGGATTTCATTGTGCGGGCGTACTTGCAGGTTGCGCACAGACCGGAGTGCGGACTCTTTAGCGGGTCACTCCCAAGACCGGACATGCGGTTAGTGTATTCCCCCAGTATCACCGCGAGATCTCGCGAATCCGGCCACTGTTTATGCGAGTCGCTGCGCCTCCGAGTTACAATCAATCCGGGTAAATATTCATGAAAACATCTGCTATGTCGCGTCCGCTCTATGAAGTCGATCCGCAGATCGCGCTCGCGATTGATAACGAAGTTCGCCGCCAGCACGAAGGGCTGGAGCTGATTGCCTCGGAAAATTTTGTCAGCGAAGCGGTGCTGGAAGCTGCCGGGTCGGTGTTTACCAACAAGTACGCCGAGGGCTATCCCGG
>PLHN01000421.1 GCA_003139975.1 Acidobacteriaceae bacterium | reverse complement strand
TTGCCGCCAGTTACTATCTCGCCCGCGAGCAATAAGAGCGGCCGTTTCGAGTTATTCACCAGAACGAGGCGATTGACCTCCGCGTCAAGCACGGGATGAATGACGTCGGGCTGTCCCGGCCGGCGGCGAATCAGACCTCGCGCCTGTCCAGCCTCAGTCACAACAACATCTCCGGAGCGCAGACCCTCGTCGAGAGTCAGTNNTTGCGACGGGAAAGACGGTAAGGTTGCCGCTACGAATGGGGCTCAGAAGCGTGTAGGTTGAAGCGGGCGGCACTTCCCCCGCTTCGATCAGGCACGGAACAACGATGGCGACCCCGACTAGAAATACGATTCCTGCAAGTACCACGGCGAGCCGCATAAAGAGCCTCCAATGATTGAAGACACCACTAGCCCCTTGCGAGTTCCACTTGCCCCTCCCGGCGCGTCAAGATGGAACGCGCCGGGGAGCTGCCTTTTGCGAGTCTTCCAGGAGAGTGTTGGTTGCCTCGCTGAGCGGAAGAACGTACGAATTTCCCGGACTTGCGTCTAATAAATTGCTAGCATCTGGGAGATGGTGTCGCGCGCCGAATCCGAAGGAGCCAGCACCGCCGCGGAGTTGTATGCCCGCAGCGGAGCCGCGGCCTATGACCTGAGCGCGGAGCAGTTCGCTCAAATCCTCGAAGACATTCAGCGCAAATATCTTCCGAACGCAGCCACCACCGAGAAGGCGAACCTTTGCGCGGGGCTGCGACTGGAGGAACTTGCACTGGCGCGTGCATGCGCGGCGGGAAACGAGCGCGCGTGGGAAGACTTTATTGGCCGCTACCGCCAGAAGCTGCACGGGATGGCGATGCAGATTACCCGAGAAGCCGCGCAGGCAGCCGAGCTTGCGGATTCGCTCTTTGCCGAATTATTTGGGATGAATAGGCGCGACGGCGTGCGGAATTCGAAGCTGATGTTCTACACCGGACGTGGTTCGCTCGAAGGCTGGCTGCGCACGGTCATGGCGCAGGAGTTCATCAATCGCTATCGCAAGCAGAAGCGCACGGTCAGCCTCGAGGAACAAACGGAAGACGGTGTGCAGTTCGCCGCGAGCGAGCCCGAACCTGTATGCAGCGGGGAACCTCGGCTGGAGGCGGCCACCGACGAAGCGCTGGCCGAACTTTCGGCGGAGGACCGGTTCACACTGGCCTCCTATTATTTGGATGGGCGGACGCTGGCCGAAATTGCCCGGGCGCTGGGGCTACATGAATCGAGCGTAAGCCGACGGCTTGACAGGCTTTCCGCTGGTCTCCGTAAACGCATCCTGGCGGGCCTGCGCGAACGCGGGATGAGCCATGCCCAGGCCACCGAGGCGCTGGAAACCGATGTCCGGGATATGACCCTCGATTTGCGCTCACGTTTGACGCAAGATTCCGGGTCAACGACGTTCCCTAGTAGACAGGTTCCTGTCCGGGATGGGCGCAATAAACCGTGACTGAAGTGCCAAAAATCGTGAAGCACCGGCTGCGGGTCGGAGGGCCTGGACGGCCTGAGGCCTCCTCGCACCCGGATGCAGATGTGCTCGCGGCGTTTGCCGAGCAAGCGCTTTCCCAAGCTGAGCGTGAGACTGTGCTTGGGCATCTGGCGCTCTGTGCCGATTGTGGCGAAGTGGTGGTTCTGGCTCTTCCAGCGACAGAGGCTGTGGCAGCGCTCGTTGGGACTGAGGCGGTGGCAGCGGAGACCGAAACTGCCTCGACGCCGATTTCAGACACCCCCCGCCGCAACTGGTTTGCGTGGGCCGATATGCGCTCGTTCAATCTGCGGTGGGCGGCGCTCGCGACGGGCGTTGCGATGGCACTTTTCGCCGCATACGTAGGGCTGGGACATCATGGGAACCCAGTGTCGCCGGACGCGATTCAAACAGCTACCTCTACAGGACCATCGGCCCCGGCGCAGATTGCCTCAGCATTACCGCCGCAAAATAGCCTTGAAGCCGATGCGTCGAAAACACTGGCCCAACCCGCAACCACAAAAGAGAATCATGAAATCTCTTCCGGGCGTATGCAGACTGCTTTTGCCAAAAAGAGTGCGATGGGTCAGCCCGGAGCATTAGCGGCGAACAACCGCGGCGCGCAATCTGCCGCGCCTACCGAGATGTCCGCGGCCGTGGGGGGCAACCTTACATCCAGCACGCCACGGGGCGCAAACGAAGCGGTCGAGACATCGGCGGCAACAACAGAGGTGGCAACGGCGTCCTCCGATACCGACGGAATGGCACGCCGCCAGTCACCGTCGGTTGAAAAGGCAAAGCCGCCGGTCGATGAAACCGTGGCCGGCAAGACGGCCGTCGCAGCTGCGCGTGCTCCGATGGCGCTCCAGACCAATGGGGCATTCGCTACGAGTTCCGCGGTTCCGGCAGCCACTTTGAAGCAAGGCACGATCTGGATGGTTTCGGCAGGAGTTCTCAAACGGTCGCTCGACGGCGGCCGGAGCTGGCAGACGGCTCTCGAGGGCGAACATCCATGGATGTGCTACGCCGCTCATGGGCAGGAAGTTTGGGCAGGAGGACAGGCGGGTGCGCTTCAGCACTCGAATGACGGGGGCACCAATTGGAACTCAATCGCAGTTACTGCCCGCGGCCAGTCCCTTAACTCGGATGTGATCCACCTCGACGTGCAATACCCCAAGATCGCTCTCACTACCGCCAGCCAAGAGGTGTGGAGCAGTTCCGACGGCGGCAAGACCTGGGAGAAGGAGTGATGGGGTGCGATTTAGGGCGCATTGTCCTAAACTCTACCGCCCCACGATTCCCCGAGAGAAAACGCGCATAAAAAAAGACGCCCCGAGCAAGCTCAGGACGCCTTCGGCAGCCCTCCCCCGGAACTGCCTAACTGCATGGTCATCGTATGTCCGCCTGGGCCGCGTGTAAATGTCACTTCCGTAATACCAGATTTGCGTGCCAGTGCCATGACCTCACGCACATCGGTAACCAAGCGAGAGTTACTAACTGAGTCCGCGGCACCTAGCTGGCAGGCGTTGCAGCTCGGCGGTCGGAAGCGAAGACAGAATCAACCAGGGTGGCGATCTCGTCCATCGACCCTTCAATATCGAGCGTGAAGCGCACTAGATCGACCTCCGCGAGCGCGGGATAAGCAATCAAAAGATGCTTCCAGGCAGGATCGTGAGCGAGAGCGACTGCGAGCACCTCGTCATATCCATAGCCGAGGTTCCGCACACGGCAAAGCAGGTCGCTCAAGTGAACCAGGCATACCAGGGGACCCGCAGTTGGCAGAACGTCGAGCCGGTGGTGGCAGCCCGCCGCCGCCAGCAACTCTTCCGGCAGACCCCACCGTTTGCAAAGCAGGCGGCCCGAGTCCTCGTGCGTAAACCCAAGAATCAACTCTTCCGCGACATAAAGGGGACATTTTTCAGCGACGGCATGTTGAAACGATTCCCGAAACTTCGCCGGATACAGAACGGAGTTCACGAGAAAGCCGATGTCATGGATCAAGCCGGCAAGATAAGCCTTCTCGGGCTCACGATAACCAATTCCACGGGCCATGGTCTGCGTAACCAGCGCGCAGCCCAGCGAATGCCTCCAGAAGGCATTGGGATCGAGCACCCATTTGCCTTTCGGAATGGTCTGATGCATGCACAAGCCGAACAGGAGCGAGCGCACCTTGGCAATACCGAGCGCCATCACTGCGGCACGCACCGTTTCGACCTGGCGGTGCCCGAAAAGAGGGGAGTTCGCCATGCGCAGGCATTGCGCTGCAATTGCGCTGTCGCGGGAGACCATCTCGACCACGCTTTCGATGCGGATGTCGTCGGCGGGCAAGCGCAGCATCTTGAGCAGCGGCTGGAGGATGGCAGGAGCGGTCGAGATCGACTCGAGCTTGTTGATCTGCGCCTCAAGCAGTGCGCATTGCTGTTCGTTCATGGTGCGCCTCCGGCACCCGGTCCCCGACGCGGCTTCCAGTAGGCCGTGGTCCCAGGAAAATGAACCAATTGGAACGTGTCGTCCACGTGAAACAGGGATTCGGCGTGTCCCAGAAAGAAGTAGCCTCCAGGAACGAGGTTGGTATAGAAGTGCTGCACGACTCGCCGTTTCGATGCCAGATCGAAATAGATGAGAACATTGCAGCAGAAAATGATGTCGATTCCCTTAAAGAAAACCATCTTGCTGTCGTCACTAAGGTTGACGCGGTCAAAGCGAATGTGGGACTTGAGTAGATCGATGGCTTCCAGCTTGTTATTGCCCGCGTCTTTGAAATATTTCCGGCGCAGGGTTTCGGAGACATTGCGCAGCGCGTAATCTCCGTAAATGCCGGTTCGCGCTGCCTCGAGCGAGTTGCTGTTCAAGTCGGTGGCGAGAATGTCGAAGTTCCATCCCGCCAGCTGCTTTTCTTTTCCCTCAAGCAGAAACATCGCCAGCGTGTAGGGTTCTTCGCCGGTCGAGCACCCGGCGGACCAGAAACGGAGCCGCTTGATCCCGAGGGCAGCCTTGCCCTCCATAATCTGGGGAAGAACCACATTGCGCAGGGCATCGAACTGGGCCGGATGGCGAAACATATAAGTTTCGCCAATGGTGATTTCGTTGAGCAGCAGGCGCACCTCGGCATCGCGA
>PLHN01000525.1 GCA_003139975.1 Acidobacteriaceae bacterium | reverse complement strand
TCGGCGGTGCGATGGTGCGCGCCGTATGAAGCCATGGCGGTTTGCGCCGTTGGCAAAAGCGGCGTGGGGCCGGGAGTGAAGAGCCTATTCTTCTTGAGCATTTGTGGTCTCGAATGAATAGGATATTCGATGGCGTGGGCTTCGGGGGGAAATTGCAGAGGTGAACCNNTTTCAAAGTTTCAAGGTTTCAGGTTTCAAGGTTTCAATCCGAATCTTCGATGTTGGTTTTTGAAACCTTGGGACCTTGAAATTTCTGCTCTTAACCTCTGCAATCTGACCTCTAACCTCTGACCTCTTCGCGGTTCTATAATCTCCCCATGCCTCTTATTGACCAGATCCAGAAAGACATTGTTGCCGCCATGAAGGCGCGGGAAGAGCAGCGGCTTTCCACGCTGCGGATGGTGAAGAGCGCGCTCCAGTTAAAGGGAGTCGAAAAGATGGCGCCGCTCGACGACCAGGAGGCGCAGCAGGTGCTCTCGACGCTGATCAAGCAGCGCAAGGACTCAATTGAGCAGTTCACCAAGGGCGGACGCCAGGAAATGGCCGACAAGGAAGCGGCCGAGATCAAGCTGATTGAGACCTATCTGCCGAAGGCAGCCGGCGAAGAAGAAATTGTGGCTGGAGTGCGGGCGGCGATTCTCGAAATGACCGGGCCGCTGACGATGAAGGACATGGGCACGGTAATGAAGGCCGCCATGGCCCGATTTGCCGCGGAAGGCCTGCGCGTGGATGGGAAGGTGGTCAGCGAGACGGTGAAGAAGGAGTTGGCGGGGAAGTAGAGAGGTGGGATTGCCACAAACCGCGTAGGCGGACGCGTTCGTCATTCGCCCAGTTGCTGACCGTCTCGGAGTGCTTTAACAATCTTGGCGTGGCCGCGTCTAGCGGAATCTTCATCGGAGTACTCGCGCCGATAGAGTGGCTCTTCGGAGTGGGAGAGTCCTTCCCGGTCGCTCTTGAATACCCGCGTTTCCCATGTGTCGCGTATATTCGGGTTCATCCTGCGTACGAGAACGCTCACCGGATCATCCGAGGTCGCTGTCGGCATTTCGAGCGCTGTTTGGCCAGAACGTGCCGGTCCCAGAACTGCCGAACCACTGCAAGAGTTGAGAGGAGCGCACCGTAAATCGCGAGAAAGGTTGTCATTTGCGCCTCCGGGCACTGCCGGGTGACGTATGTCCAAGCTACAACTAAGGTTGATGGTTAACTTTGGCCTCGGGCCGTGTCAGTGACTTCCGAACAGCGGATTTGTGACAATCAAGTCCGCCGAGGACAGCGCCCTCGCTAATACGCATCCTTCCGGTGCCGGAAGGAATGCAGTACGACTTCATTCCCGAAGATGTCATAGCGCAGGCGGTAGTCTCGCCAACGCACGCGCCATTGCCCTTCGCCCGGCTTCAGGCCAGCCAGCTTCTTGATCTGGTGTTGTCCGCTGCGGTTGTGGGGATCGTCGCTGAGAATCGCGATCAATTCTTCGAGGGCACGGACGAGCGCGGAGTCCTTCTTGCTGATCGCCCGGAATTCCCGCTCGAAGGCAGGCGTGGAGAGGACACGAAACGGTCCGGCCATGACGTTCCAATTTTCTCGATTACTTCTTCTTGCGCTTGCTGCCTGGAGTCTTTAGTTCGGCTAGGAATTCGTGCGCGCCGCGGGCCGCCCCGCGGCGATACTCCGCGGTGCTCGTCTGGATTTGTTCCTTTATCGAGCGGTTCTGCATTTCGAGGTAATCTTCCAGATCGTCAACATGCATGAGGCCGACGACGGGGATGCCATCCTTCTCCAGGATGAAGAATTCACGGTTCACGTGAACGCGGCGCACGACCTGGCCGAGATTCACGCGCGCTTTGGTCAGGGGAAGGCGGCTTACGGTCGTTTTCATGATTGATTAACCCTAATCAATGTTACTCAATCGACGGCAATCCGGCAAGCAAAACCTTGGGCTGTACGAGTACTAAAGATTTCGGGGCACGACCAAAATTGCGTCCTTTGACCACGTAGCCTCGCTACTTGCTCTGTTGC
Organism: Acidobacteriaceae bacterium; assembly: GCA_003139975.1. Lineage (GTDB taxonomy): Bacteria > Acidobacteriota > Terriglobia > Terriglobales > Acidobacteriaceae > Acidiflorens. The sequence continues at coordinate 4,096 of PLHN01000525.1, read as the reverse complement.
CACTCCCGATACGCTTCGCTCTTTCCGATGCCGCGCTCTTTGGCCACTTTTTTCAGTGCGGTTTTCTCGTCGGCGTCTTCTTCTAACATAATCTGTTTCACACGCTGGACGACGCTTAGCTCGGGGCTCGCGGCTCGCGGCTCGGAGCTGTCTTCCTTCGCGATCAGCAGTGTGATCTCGCCTTTAATTTCTCCGCGCTTCGTTAGTTGATCGAGCACTTCTCCCGCCCGCCCACGCAGAAATTCCTCGTGCAGCTTGGTTACTTCACGGGCTACTACTACGTGGCGGGCTTCCCCGAGAACTTGGCAAACATCGGAAAGCGTTTCCAGCAGGCGGTGCGGGGCTTCGTAGAAAACTTGCGTTCGTGGCGACTCGCGCACGCTCTCCAGCAGCTTGCGCCGCTGTCCCGACTTGGCGGGGAGGAAGCCGCTGAAGCGGAAAGAATCCGTGGGCAGGCCGCTCGCTACGAGCGCGGACAAGAAGGCCGACGCTCCGGGAATGGGAATGACCGGCACGTGGTGGCGGATAGCGAGCGCGATCAGGCGAAAGCCGGGGTCCGAGATGCCGGGCATCCCGGCGTCGGTGACGAGGGCGATCTTGGCGCCGCCTTCTAGATCCACTACCAACTCGGCGGCTTTGGTCATCTCGTTGTGCTCGTGGTAGCTGACGGTACGGGTCTGGATTCCGTAGTGCGTGAGCAGCTTTTGCGTCTGGCGTGTGTCTTCGCAGGCGATCAGGTCGACTTCTTTAAGGACGCGCAGGGCGCGGAGGGTGATGTCTTCAAGATTGCCGATGGGAGTGGCGACCAGATAGAGCGCCGGGACTGATACCTCGCCGCGGCTATTCGTAGCTTGGGTTTCGGGTTCCGCACGCATGCCGCCAGTCTAGCAAGAAAATCGAGAGCCTTCTCGATCTTGAGGCTCGCCGGGTACTGCGGCGTCTCGTGCGGGAAGGCGCGGTCTCAGCCCACCGCGCCGATCAGGCAATCGAGGACTTGCTCGCCTTGCGAATCCCCCGGTATCCCCACTTCGTTCTGCTGCCCCGGATCTGGGCAGCTCCGCGACAACTTGTCCGCCTATCGGCGGCCTACGTCGTGCTTGCCGAAAAACTCGGCGCTCGCTTGCCCACCTGTGACGCCCGGCTTGCCTCCGCACCCGATCACACGGCGACCGTCGAGTTGTTCTGATTCGACAGTGGAAGTAACGGTTGACGTCGGGTCCACCCTGAGCTTTGGCATCGTCCCACCGGGGTTGCCCACGCCGGCCAACCGTCCACGCTATGATTGTCAAGCATGCAAGCGCACTTGACCCACTATTGGTCTCTATATTTTGTCATCTGGGTGCAGGTTTTCGTCGCAGTTGTTGTCTTCGTGGTGTTCGCGATAGCACCCGGGCTGGGTGACCGGTTCTTTCGGCCAATTGAAATCTTTTTCTCTAGCTTCGCTGCAAAAAAGACGATAGCCATCTGCTCGCTATTTCTGGCCACAATCGTGATCCGGGTAACCCTTCTTCCCGCTATCGGCATCCCGTTCCCCGGACAACACGACGAATACAGCTACCTGCTCATGGCCGAGACCTTTGCTCACGGCCGGCTAGCTTACCCTCCGCACCCGCTGTGGAAGAGTTTCGAAACGTTTCACGTAAACTCCTTTCCGACCTACTCCTCAATGTACCCGCCCGCACAAGGCGCGGTTCTGGCGCTAGGGCTGATACTTGGCCATCCCTGGATCGGCGTTCTCCTCAGCGCCGCCGCAATGTGCGCGATGGTTGTCTGGATGCTGCAAGCGTGGATGCCGTCGCGCTGGGCATTCCTGGGTGGAGTGATCACGCTCTGCAATCTCGGAGTAGTCAGCTATTGGGTGAACAGCTACTGGGGAGGCGCGGTTGCGGCGACTGGGGGCGCGCTGGTGCTGGGCGCTTTGCCACGAATATTCCGCACTCAGCGCATACGCTACAGCTTGCTGCTCGGGCTCGGAGTCGCAATCCTCGCTAACAGCCGCCCGTATGAGGGGCTGCTTTTTTGCATCCCGGCGGCTGCCTGGCTGCTGTTTTGGTTAGCGGGACGATCTTCTCCTCCGTTGCGGAGGACCATCCCCACCATTTTATTGCCCGCAGCTGGAGTGCTGGCTCTTACTGCGGCTTTCATGGCCTACTACAACTGGCAACTGACCGGGAATGCTCTCTTGATGCCCCACTCGCTGAATTTCCGCACCTACTACCGGACGCCGGTCTTTCTCTGGCAGCACCCCGGAGCGCCGATCCACTACAACAACAAGCAATTTGAGGACTTTTACACCGGCTGGTGCCGGGACCTGTACCACGGGAGCGCGCGAGACATTGTCCGTCTAGCGGGCGAAAAGATGCGCTTCTTCATCTCTGCCTTCCTTTGGCCTGGTGCCTTCCCTGCGCTGTTTTGTCTGCCACTCGCTCTGCGCAACCGCCGTATGCGCTTGCTGTTCGTCGAATTGCTGGTTTGCCTCGCAGGTATATTCTCCGTTGTATATTCCGAGCCTCACTACGCCGCTCCTCTCACTTGTGTCTTCTACGGTCTGATCGTCCAGGGAATCCGTCATCTGCGAGCAATGCGCTTAGGCACAAGGCCAGCCGGAATTGGATTGGCCCGGGTGACTATTCTTCTGCTTCTTCTCACCACCGGCTTCAATACCTGCCATTTGATACGAACTCCGACCCGTCCGTATCCCGGGTCCTGGAATGAAGGGACGGGGGATCCTGGTAATGCGGAAATCGAGCGCCAGCTCGACCAGGTACCGGGAAAGCACCTGATCGTGGTGCGCTATGCAGCCACCCACAATCCTCACGGGGAGTACGTCTTCAACCACGCCGATATCGACAGGGCTCGCATCGTTTGGGCGCGCGAACTCGACCCACAACAGAACGACAAACTATTCGCCTATTTCAAGGATCGCCAAATTTGGCTCTTTGAGCCAGACCGGAACTACCAAGAATTGACACCTTTGCATGTCAACAGTTCGCAGCCCGGGACACATTTGGGCGGCTAGCACACCGGAAATCCGCGGGGAGACTGGCCCATCCCTGGCTAAGCTACCGCGATCACTCGAAGCTGGCGGTAAAGTCAGCGTCCACAATGCTCGGGCCTTGTCCCTCCGAAGAATTTCGGAAGACCAGATAATATTTCTGCGGATTGGCAACCCCAGCGCTGAGTTCCCAATGAATTTCGCCGCGGCTGGAGGGATTTGCAGAAAACGTGGCGGCTACAGGTTTGTTGTGCGCAAAGCTGGCAAACTCGCTCTCACTCATGAGCAGGAGTTCCACCGAACCGTCGCTCGCATTTGGCCGCGCCGCAACCGACCGAATCCTTCCTTTCAGCTGAGGATGAATTGCGTGCGGAGGTACCACGAATTCGAAGATCTGGTAGGTTTCGACCGCGAGACGCCCATGAAGAAAGTGATTGGCTGCACCTGCATCGACCGCGTTGACATGGTCAAGCAACGAAGGGGGACCGCTCGGCGCCGGAGCGGCAGCGCCTCCGCCCGCCGCCCCGTTCTGCCCGGCCAGCACTCCATACACTCGAAGGTTGGCGGCGGAAAGAGTCGGATCGTCGCTGGCCGACCCGGACTCCGCGGATCGAAATGGCGCGGTCCTGGAAGACTCATGCTTCCCCCACATTTTGCCTTCATGCGCGACTGCGCGGAAGAGGTATCCCACAATCGCCAGCAAGACAACGCCCATCAGCAAGTGCAACAGGTTGGTAACTTTTTTCACGTTGCGCGCTCCCGTCCTAAGCGGTTGAATCCTGAACTTACACACGAGACTAGCGTTGGCTGCCTGCAGGTCGGCAGGAACATCCGAATAATGGCCAAAGAGTGCGCCTGCCGGCGTTCGTCGAGACTCTCGGTTGTTGCTATCGAATCTCTCCCGAACATTCGAGTGTGCCCGCCCGAAGATGTCCGCGCCAAGATTACAACCGTAATGAACACGCGACCGGCGTCCCAGAAAAGCTCCCGTTCATTTCGCGACTCTATCGGGCGGGGGATTTCCTTTCCAGTTCTCGCAGGCTCGATTCGACTCTGGCAACCTCGCCCGCATATCTCGCCGGATCGCGCTGAGCAAGCTTC
>PLHN01000364.1:9674-11919 GCA_003139975.1 Acidobacteriaceae bacterium | reverse complement strand
CCGACTGGGTGATTGACCTTGGCCCCGAAGGCGGCGACCGCGGCGGCCGCGTGGTTGGAGCAGGAACGCCGGAGGCAATTGCCGAGCTGACCAACTCTTACACCGGCCAATACCTCAAGCTGGTTTTGAACGGCAACGGGCATCATAATGGCAGTAGGTGATTCGCCTTCAGCCCGCGAACGGCGCATGACTCGCTTCTCCAACGCGCTCCTCGCAATCCTCGTAGCCGCGACTTCCCCTGCTCAGGTCGTCGGCACCCACACCACCGTCCGCCATCATCGCGAAGGCGTCGTCGAACAGCCCCCTGAAATTGCCCAAGCTGAAAACGCGCTTCAGAAAAACGATTTCGCTGCCGCCGAGGCGCTGCTNNCGCACCGACGAATCCATCGCCGCCTACCGCATGTCCGTTGCCGCCAAGCCCGACGTCTTCGAATCGAACCTCAACCTCGGCCTGATGCTGGCGCGCGCCCACAATCCCGAGGCCGAGCAATTCCTCCGCGCGGCCACCACTCTCAAGCCCACAGCGCACGTTGAAGAAGGTCAGGCGCGAGCCTGGCTCTCGCTCGGCCATTTGCTCGAAACCCGCGATCCCGCCCAGGCGCTGCAGGCTTACAACAAGGCCGCTGAACTCACTCCCACCGATCCCGAGCCGCATCTCTCCGCGGGCCTCTTCGACGAGCGCCAGAAGGATTTTCCCGCCGCCGAAACCGAGTACAAGAAGGTCCTGGCCCTCGACCCGCATTCCACCGAGGCGGCCATCGGTCTCACCAACATTTATATGAAGTCGAATCGCATGGCTGACGCTGAGCCTGTGCTTCGCCGCCTTAGCATCGATCGCCCCGATGATGCGGGCCTACTCATCCAGCTCGGCCGCGTGCTCGCCGCCGAAGGCAAAAAAGACGATGCCATCGTCGAGTTACAAGCTGCGCTCAAGCTTTCGCCGAACGACTCCGCAGCCCGGCGCGATCTCGCCGAACTCTATGCCGAGGCCGGAAAGCATGATCTCGCGGAAGCTGCCTACCGGCCTCTGGTTGCGGCCCAGCCCAACGACCCCGAACTGCATCGCGCGTTAGGAAAAGCTTTGTTGCTGCAGAAGAAATTCCCGGAAGCGCAGCAGGAGTTGCTGGCCGCTGTACGGCTCAACCGCGACTCGCCCGACGCCTACATAGACCTGGCCTTTGCCGCCAGCGAGAACAAGAACTACGACCTCACCGTGAGGGCTCTGAACGGCCGCGAGATGCTCAAGACCGAGATGCCTGCGCTCGGTTTTTTTCTCCGCGCCTCCGCCTATGATCATTTGGGCGACTACAAGCAGGCATCCGCCGACTATCACCACTTCCTCGACACGGCCAATGGGAAGTATCCTGATCAGGAGTGGCAGGCTCGTCACCGACTCGTCGCCATCGAGCCCAAAAAGCACTGACCATGCGCCGACTTGCCTTATGCCTGTGTTTAGTGGCCCTCGCTGCCGCCCATTGCGCGGCTTCCGAGGAGACCGCCGACGCGCTGAAATCGCGCCTCCCCAACGCATCCCCGGAAGACCGTGCCGAAATTTCGATCCGCATCGCTGAACTCCAGCTGCTCGCCGCCGACAAGCTTTACACCGAAGGCCACGTTGCCGAGGCCCGCGCCGCCGTCGACGACATCGTCGCTTACTCCGAAAAGGCCAGCGACGCCGCCATCGAATCCAAAAAGCATATGAAGAATGTTGAGATCTCGATGCGTAAGATGGCTGCCAAACTACGCGACATCCAACGCACTCTTGCATTCGAGGACCAACCTCCCGTCGACCAGGCTGCGCATCGTCTCGAGGACATCCGCACCACCCTGCTCAAGGAAATGTTCTCGGATAAAAAGGACAAGAAGAAATGATTTGGCCCACGCGTCGGCGCATCGCTTTCGGGTCGTTCGTAGTTCTCGCGCTGCTTTTCGTCTCTCCCCTTTCGGCGCAGCGCCGCCGCGACCCGCTCAGCCAGCTCGAGATCGACCAGCTCCGCGACGCCATGCTCGATCCCGATATGCGATTAAGGCTTTACGTTACGTTTTCACGCGATCGCATGACAGCCCTGGAACAAATGCGCGCCAATCCCAAAACCACCGACCGCGGACTCCAGACCCACGACCTGCTTCAGGATTTCTTGACCATCTACCAGGAACTCGACGACAACATCGATATGTACGTTGGCCGCAAGAACGACGTCCGCAAGCCCCTGAAGCTCGTGATCGAAGCCGACACCGAATTTCA
>PLHN01000364.1:0-9642 GCA_003139975.1 Acidobacteriaceae bacterium | reverse complement strand
TACATGAAGCACAAAAAGAAGAACTAACAAGGTCAGCCACTGTTACTGGTCACGGGCTACTGGGTGCTGGTTACTGGGTACGGGGTACTGTCTCTCGTGCTAATCTCACCTCACCGTGCACCCGCAACTCTCAGAAATCTTCCATCAGGCCTGCACCGAACTCCGTCCCCGCACGCCCGCTCCGCCCATGCACATCCGGTTCTACCCGTTCGTCTCCATCAACAACACCATCCGCCTGCGGCAAGGAGAGCTTTACATCCGCCTCTCCGACCTTCTTGAAAGCGCGCCCGAGCCCGTCTTGCACGCGATCGCTCATATTCTTCTTGCCAAGCTCTACCGCAAGCCGATTGACCGCGTGCAGAGCGCTCGCTACCGCCGTTACATTGCCAGCCACGACCTGGCCGCGAAAGCGCGCCTCGTCCGCCAGCTCCGCGGACGCAAACATATCCACTCCGCCCGCGGCCACCACTACCATCTCGAAGAAATTTTCGACGACCTCAACCGCCGCTTCTTCCACGGCCTGATGGGCCGCCCCCAACTCACCTGGAGCCGCGATCACGCCCGCAACCGCCTCGGCCACTACGACCCCGCCCACAACGCCATCGTCATCAGCCGAGTTTTTGACCACTCTCGCGTGCCGCGCTACGTGGTCGAGTACATCCTCTACCACGAAATGCTGCATTTGAAACATCCAGTGAAACTGCGGGGAACTAGAAGGTGTGTACACCCGCGCGAATTTCAGGAAGAGGAAAAACTGTTCCCCGGGCTGGTACCTGCCAAGAAGTTCTTGCGGATAATCTGAGCCCCGGATGGCACACGATCCGGGCCTTAGGCTTCCAGGAGAGCACCCCAAAAATCCGGGTTCATGGCCTCTCCATTTATCTTTTCAATCTCTACGAGGAAGGCTCCACGTTCCTCGTCAGAAACAGGATTCGCATCGCGTTCCATCGGTGTGCTTCGACCCGCGGCAAGCTTCGCAAACTTCTCGAATGATGACAAAAAGGCTTCAAGGGAAGGTGAAATTGGAACCGGATCCCAGCGGCCCTGACCGCTAAAGTCACTGAGCACGGGCAGCGCCGCGTTGCTCGTGTCGAGAATGAGTGGATCGCCGCACGACTTTTCGCAGCCGATTACGATCCAGGAAGCTTTCCATCCTCCATCGGCATCTGTGACAAGCGACGTCCCGTCTTTCTTGACCGAATAGCCCGTCTGTTCTCCTTCAATCTCTGACGCAGGGAATAACTGAAGTCCCCCAACTCCGAGACTGATATCGAGACCAGGCATACGAGCAAGTCGGATGGTGTAATTTGCAGGTATTTTCATGTCCGTTCGCGAACTCCTTGCGAGCCTAAAATCCTGGGCATTTACTGACTCGCCACCGGCGCCGCAATGCCCAAAAACACCAGCACCGCCCGATTCACCCGCACCATATCTTCATCCGCAAGCCGGCCGATGCGCGCACCAATCCTCCCCTTCGGTACGGTAGTGATCTTATCCACCATCAGCCGGCAAACGGCGCGCAGGCCGTTGCTCTCGCTCGGCTCGACCGCCAGCCGAAATAGCGGAGCGTCGGTTGGGTCGGTAGTGAACGCGCATACCGTGATCGAATCCGTCTTGTCGAAACGGTTGTCTTGAAGAATCACCACCGGACGAGGCTTCGCGGCATAATCCTTTCCGCCCGCGACGGTCCAAATCTGAATTGGGCGCAGCCCCTGCCCGCGCAAGCGCTTGCGATGTGCTTGAACCTTATCTCGTGACGATTTGGCTTGCATTCGTGGGCTCATTCGGCCTTTGTCGCCCTGGTTACATGTAACCTACCACAACTGGCCACCTACGTCCAAGCCAATAGAACCGCAGCCCCACACGTCGCGCTCTTTGCGATGTGTGGGTTCTAGCCGTCGCAAAAAAGGAAAACCCGAACCGCTGTGGGTTCGGGTTTCGGGAAGCTATTAGCCTGTCCAGTTACAAGAGCATTATCGCGAAACCTGCGCGTGAATTCTACACGGAAGGAGACTCCCCGTCCTGAGGTCCCACGTCGCATCCCCGAAAATCGTGACAAATGTTCAAGTTCCCGCGATCCCCGTTCGCTGCCCGCCTTTCCCCGTGTGATGTATGTCACAACCAACGGTGACACCTTGCGTTGACCCCGGGCACCCCCAAACCGTATCCTATTCTTGTTGAAATTGAAATTCATTTTCATTTAGAAACATGCGCTACACATTCCTCATGACGATCCGCGAAAGCGTTGATGTTGCACTGCTCGACCTCGCCCCCGGGGAGGCGGCCACCATTGATCATATTTCCTTGCCTCCCGCCGACGAGCACTTCCTGATGCGCATCGGCCTGGTTCCCGGCGCACAGGTCCGATTCTCCCGCCGCGCCCCTCTGGGCGACCCCAGCGTTTATTCGGTGGACGGAACCGAAATTGCTCTGCGCGCGGAGACGGCTCGCCACATCATGGTTCAACGAGATACGGTCCAGCAAGATGTAGTTGCGCCCTTAGGAGACTTGTCGTGACCTCGATCCTCACCAAGGGATGCTGCGATACTCCTTCCGGGCCGGTAATCGCCATCGCCGAAAGAACCCCGTCGGCCTCGGGCCGCGAAATCCGCACGGTGGCCCTGATCGGCCCACCGAATTCCGGGAAGTCTACCCTCTTCAATCGTCTCACTCGGCTTCGTCAGAAGGTCGGCAATTACCCCGGCGTAACCGTCGAGCAACGTGTGGGCCTGCTGGCAGGCGCGGATCACCCCATCCAGATCATCGATCTTCCCGGCGTCTACAGCCTGACGCCGTATTCCGACGATGAACGCGTTGCCGTCAACGTCCTGACCGGAAAAATGGACGGAATGCCCTGCCCAGATGCGGTTTTGCTGGTACTCGATGTCACCCATCTCTCTCGCCATTTGGTATTGGCAGCGCCCGTGATCGCGCTGGGCTTGCCGACGCTCGTGCTCCTGAATATGGCGGACGTTTTTGCCAAAGGCGGCGGCTCGCTCGACGTTGTCAAACTCGCCGCCGAACTGGGCGCGCCCGTTGCCATGGTGAGCGCCACGCAGGAAACGGGACTGGATGCCGTCGACCGATTCCTGCACCAGGACCACAATCCGCAGCCGTCCGCACTGCCCCCGGTTCTTCAGGACCTTCGCCAGTGCCGCAAATGGGCCGGCCAGGTTGGCGACCGGGTCAATTACCAGCAGCATCTTCCCAGCAAATGGAGCCGCCGGCTGGACGACATATTTCTGCACAAGATCTGGGGACCACTCATTTTCATTTTGGTGGTAGGCGCCGTTTTCCAGACCGTTTTTGGGCTCGGCCAGCCCATGAGCAATGCGTTTCAGGATCTGCTCACAAGGCTTGGCCAGCAAGCGGCGCTTTTTATTCCCGATGGCATTCTTCGATCGCTTGTTCTCAATGGCCTGTGGAAGGGCGTCAGTTCCGTCCTCGTATTCCTGCCCCAGATTCTTCTGCTCTTCTTCTTCATCGGACTGCTGGAAGATTCCGGCTACCTGGCGCGCGCGGCGCTGATTGCGGACCGGACCATGCGCGGCGTCGGCCTAAACGGAAAAGCATTTATTCCCCTTCTATCCGCCTATGCGTGCGCGGTGCCGGCCATCATGGCGACGCGCACCATCGAGAACAAGCGCGACCGCATCGCGACCATCCTTATCGCTCCATTCATGACCTGTTCGGCCCGGCTGCCGATCTACACCTTGCTCATTGCGGCCTTTATTCCGGAGCGCCCGGTCGTCGGCGTATTTCTTGGAACGAGGGCGTTCGCCATGCTGTCGCTCTATGTGCTGGGATTTCTTGCCGCCATCGTCACCGCGAGGCTTCTCAAGTCATCCGTGCTCAAGTCCGCCGCCGTTCCATTCGTGCTTGAGATGCCCGCGTATCGCTGGCCGACCTGGCAATCGATCGGCCTTCGCCTGTTTGACCGCGGACGCGTCTTCCTGCGGCAGGCGGGAACAATCATTCTGGCGGTCTCTCTGCTTGTCTGGGTTCTAACCAATCTTCCCTTGCACAATGGCGGCGTTCCACCGTTGGAGCAAAGCGTGATCGCCCACCTCGGGCATGGAATCGAACCCGTAATCAGGCCGCTCGGCTTTAACTGGAAGATCGGAGTCGGCCTGCTGACCTCCGTGATCGCGCGCGAAGTGATCGTCGGAACCCTGGGCACGATCTATGGCACCGACCCGGCAACGCATGCCATGACGCTCCAGAATGCGCTCCGGCAAGACCTCACTCTCGCGGGAGCGATGGCGCTGCTGGTCTTTTTTGCGTTCGCCATGCAGTGCACGTCAACGTTGGCCATTGTGCGCCGCGAGACCAACAGCTGGAAGTGGCCCGTCGTCCAGTTCGTCTACATGACTATCGTTGCCTATTCGGCTGCCTTCGCCGTCAACCAGGTCCTTTCGAGGCTGCTCAAATAGCGACGCTGCGCGCTACCCGTTTTCCATCGCCATCGAGCGGAGGAGGACAGCCACCCTCGGCTATCCAAGCAGAGCGTCAACTCGGCAGTTATCTGCGGCCCTTGCCGCAGCCCTTCCTGAGCCCCATTCACGGCGCATGGCGCCCGCAGGATGCAACTTCTTTCACATTGACACAAGAGGGGATCAAGAGGACAATTGCCGTCGATTTGGGGACAAGCAGAAATCCAGCTTCCTAAAGAACGCCCCACGCCCAGTATCTTCAGGCGAAACCAGATTAAATACCCCATGGAGGAATTAGCGATGAGAAACGGCGCGACGACGAAGAGAGAACTGCACTGTGGTTTTGCTTGTAGGCGATGGGTTGTAGTGGTGGCTCTGTGCGTGGTCACTCTGGCCACGGTAACAACAGCATTTGCCAGCCCTCCGACTGTTACCACGGCAAGTGGCGTAGTGATCGGCCGAAAAGCGATTGGCATGGACCAATTTCTCGGCATCCCCTACGCGGTTCCGCCGGTGGGAGCTTTGCGCTGGACGCCGCCACAGGCCTACGGGACTTTTCCGGGGGGTACCCTCCACGCGACTCAGTTCGGCAATATCTGCCCGCAGGCGTCCGGCAATACTGTAGTTGGCAATGAGGATTGTCTTTACCTGAACGTTTATGCGCCCGCGTCGGGTGGTTCGAACCTGCCTGTGATGGTTTGGATCCACGGTGGCGGACTCATTGAAGGATCCAGCAATTCCTACAACCCGCAATGGCTCGTGAAAGAAGGCGTGATCGTCGTCAGCCTCAACTACCGCCTGGGTTATTTGGGATTCTTCGCCCAAACCGCGATCGATGCTGAAGGCCATGAAGCCGGCAACTATGGTCTGATGGACCAGCAGTTGGCACTAACGTGGGTTCAGAACAACATCGCGGCCTTTGGTGGCAATCCAGCGAATGTAACCATCTTCGGCCAATCCGCGGGCGGACAAAGCGTCTATGCTCACCTCGCCTCTCCAACGGCTGCAGGCTTGTTCAGCGGAGCGATCGCCGAAAGCGGATCATACGAGGAGTTCCAACCCTACCTTCAGTACGTTGTTCCCCTACCCGACGGGGAAAGCAACTCGGCCCCCTATAACAGTCCGACCGTCCCAACGGGCGAGACACTTGCCGCTGATGTCGGATGCGGCGATCCGGCCACGTCCGCTTGTTTGCGGGCCATTCCCGCCCCATACTTCGTTGCTTTTGAGGTCTTCCCCATCTTCCCGTTCGTGGATGGAGTGTTGCTCACAAACACAATCGCCGGTGCCTTTGCCGCCGGCACATTCAACCATGTACCCGTCATCACTGGCACGGCGGAAAATGAATACAACTTGTTTGTGGCCGAGCAGTACGATTTGCGGGATAATCCGATTCTCACGTCGGATGAGTACACCGCTGCTGTAGAGGCTCTCTTTCCCGCGCCTCTGGTTCCTTACGTTCTCAGCGTATACTCATTTGCCGCTTATCCGACCGGCGGGCAGGCCTTGGGCGCGGCGGCTACCGACGGAGCTTTCAGTTGTCCTGCGCTGAATGCGACTCAAGCGCTGTCCGCATATGTCCCCACCTACGCCTATGAGTTCGCTGATGAAAACGCACCCCCGGCGCAAGCAGACTTTGGCGGGCTCTTAACGTTCCCGTTGGGCGCCTACCATACGTCGGAGCTTCAATACCTCTTCAAACAATGGGACGCTTTCGGATTCCCGACAACGCTTTCGCCCCCGCAGATGCGGCTCTCCAAGGATATGCTCCTCTACTGGACGCAGTTCGCGAAGACGGGGACTCCGAACGTTACTGGCAAACCGGCATGGCCTGCCTATAACACGTCCACCAACCTGTTCTTACAGTTGTTAGAACCAAAGCCGGTGGCTATTTCCTCCTTTGGCGACGAGCACCTGTGCTCTTTGCTTTGGAACAATCTATAACTGCGGGTCCTCCCGGGAAGCGGCCGACGTGCACCCGCACGTCGGCCGCGCTCTCCTGCCGTACAGTACAAAACGACGTGTAGCGCCGGCACCTTGCCAGCGGTTCCGAGAGCCGGCCCTGAGCTTGTCGAAGGGGCGTCCCGCCCTCGGGTCGTTTGGGGGAAGCAAAAATTTCACCGAGTGAACTTCTCCCGGCGTCGAAGGGTTTCCTCTCTTTACGCAACTTTACCCATTCTCCACGCAAGTTCCCCTATAATCCCCGTTATAGCTACAAGGCAACCGAGCCGATTCCGATTTTTGGAGAGAAACCACAATGAAGAACTTCAGATACGCATTGCTGATCCTGGCCCTGGCGCTGTTCGCGCCCGCGCTTCTGCTCGCCCAGGCCGGAGGCCCTCCTCCAGGTGACACATCTGCCGCAGGACGTCACATGCCGTCCGTCGATGATCAGCTCGACAACCTGTCCAACAAGCTGAACTTGACCGACGCACAAAAGCCCAAGATCAAGGCCATCCTGCAGGACCAGCGCGACCAGATGAAGCAAGTCATGGATAACTCTTCCGGATCGCGCGAAGAGAGCAGGGCCAAGATGCGCGAAATTCACGAAAAGTCCGCTGCCAGGATGCGCGGAATCCTCAACCCCGACCAACAAGCCAAGTTCGACAAAATGCAGGCCGAACACCGTGACCACATGGGAGCAGAGCACGGACAAGGCGCGCCGCCTCCGCCGCCTCAGCAATAGCTCGAATTAAAAGAGGAAATTAGCCAGCAATTCCTCTTTTGTGGAACAGCGGCCCTTGAAAGCCAAAGAGGGCCGCCTGCCTTTCCCAACCATGCGCTGGGTCATTCCCCGCCCCAATTCATGAGCACTGCACGCAAACTCACCCCTTTGTACTTTCGCCACCAGGAAACCTCTTCCCGCCATATCATTCCAACGATGCCTTCGCGCCTGACTCCATGGCTTCGTGACCCGCTATTCCTTTTGTGCTTGGTCTCCGCCCTGCTCGCTTTCGTAGTTCAATCCGGCGAACTCGGCACCTCCGACACCGCGCACCGCCTCCAGACCACCCACTGGCTCTGGACCTCGGAGCCGCAGGTCTTCCCCTACGAGTATCCCGAGTTCGGCCTCCACGGCCGCCGAGGCCAACTCTTTAGCTGGTACGGAATCGGCCAAAGCCTGCTCATGCTACCCGCCGATCTCGTTGGCACGGCCATCGCGCATCTGCCCGTCTTCGTCGATTACGAAGACGATCCCTCCGTCCGCAGCATGGTGGTGAGCTATTCCATCAGCATTTTGGTCAACATCCTCACCGCTCTCATCGCCTTCCGCTTTTTGCGCCAGCTCCGCTTTTCGAGCAACGAGTCCATCGCCGGAGTCCTCGCGCTGCTTGTCTGCACCACGCACCTGCATTACACGCAGAACATGATGGAGAACAACTACATCATGCTTCTGACTCTTGCCGGCTTCTCATTCCAATATGACTGGCTGCGTACCGACAACAGTCGAGCCCTCCTCATCGGCTCGGCAGCGCTCGGCCTTAATCTGCTAACACGGCTCACAACCGGCATGGACCTCGTCGCAGCCGGCTTCTTTCTCCTCGTGATTCTGTTGTTTGAGGGCCCCCGCATTGCCGATCTCACGCGGCGCTTGCTCGACTACATAAAGATCGCGGCCCCCGTGTACGCCGTGTTCCTGCTGGTCGAGCGCTGGTACAGCTACTACCGTTTCGGCTCGTTCATCCACACCTACCTTCCGATCTTTGCCCGCGAGTCCTTGCAGAACGATCCCACCCTGCCCCCAACTTATCCCTGGAGCACGCCCCTCCACGAGGGCATCCTCGGAGCGCTTTTCAAACCCGAAAAATCCATCTTCTTATTCGACCCGCTACTGGTTTTAGCGATCGTGCTGCTCGCGCTGCTGTGGAAGCGCTTGTCCCCGGAGCTCCGGGCCTATGGCGTAACCACGCTCTTACTGCTGGCCTGGTACATCGTTTTCTATGCGCGCTACACCTTCTGGGCCGGAGACATGGCATGGGGCGACCGCTATGTTTCGACCACGGTTGAGTTGGCGGCGCTGACAGCCGTGCCGCTGCTGCTTCACTTTCGCGCGAATTTAAATCAGTGGGTTTGGCGCGCAGGCTTCGCTCTCATCGTCGTCAGCCTGATCATCCAGGTTGCATCCCTAGCCTTCTGGTTGCCGCTTGAGATTTATCAGATGGAAACGCTCGGCCATCCAACGTTCGTGATCGCCCTGCGCCTTAAAAATATCGCCGCCTTCGCTCTCGGCAAAATGGACGCCTGGGGCCTGACGAATGAGTCGATGACCTACGATCCCTGGGACTACGTTCACATCACCTGCTGGAATTTTCTGCCGTTTTTGCTGCGGCGAGTCGGAGTCGCGCCGGCATGGGTTGTGAAGACCGCATTCGCCATCTGGCTGGGAGGAATAACAGCGCTAGGGTGGGCCTTGCTGCGGTTAAGGACTGTTCTTGCGGGGTTAATTACGTTGAAACCCTGAAACGTTGAAACCTTGAAACCTGCTCTCGTCACTTCTTCCCAAAGAACTTCCCAAATCCCAGCCGCACCTGCACCGTATTAATCCCCGGATTCGGAGTGGTCAGGCCCGCGTTTGAAATGTGCATGTAGCGCACCTCCACGGTCCAGGCATGCGCGCCCAGAATATGCGCTCCGAAGGCCGCGCTCGACGTAAAATTGACTCCGATCGTTCCCGCCGGCACTTCATGGTTGGTAAACAGCGTACCGCCATTCAACTCCAGATAGGGCGCCACGCTACCGCGCGTGGCAAAAATCCACTTCAGCGCAAACGGGTTCACCCCCGCTCCATATGCGGTGTTCGCCCGCTGAAACACGACGAACGCCGGCACCGCATCCACCGCGTACTCGAAGCGTCCGCTCAGAAAGCCCGGGCCGTGCGGCGCGGTGAGAATCCACCCATAGCGCACGCCCGCATTCCAGACGCTCGTGTCCTTCGTTCCCCCGGGCACGGAATGCCCGCCGCCCGTCCAGACTTCCAGTTCGTGTCCGCCTTCTTCCGGACGATCCTGCGCCGCCGCGAAAGACAGCGCCACAAAAACCAGGCCCACTACCCACACAGATCGTTTCATGATGTTTTCAGGTCGAAACGGAACAATACGCGAAGCCAGAGCAAGAAACAAATCCACATCCATCAATATCGAACAGCCTGCGCAATAGGTCGACAGCTTTGAGGGTCTTACTTCTGCAATCTGACCTCTGCAATCTGCAA
>PLHN01000451.1 GCA_003139975.1 Acidobacteriaceae bacterium | reverse complement strand
GAAATCCGCACACCCATCTTCGAATCCACGGAACTGTTTGCCCGCGGCGTCGGCGAAGAAACTGACATCGTCGCCAAGGAGATGTTTACTTGGGAAGATCGCGGAAGAGCCGAGAGCGACAGGGGGCAGTCCCTCACTCTTCGGCCCGAGAACACGGCCGGCATCGTCCGGGCCTACATCGAGCACAAACTCTGGGATCGCGGGCTGAATAAGTTCTTCTCGATCGGCCCGATGTTTCGCCGCGAGCGGCCGCAAAAAGGACGCTACCGGCAGTTCTACCAAATTGACGCCGAGGTCATCGGGCCCGCATCGTCCGGCAGCGAATCTCCTGCCCGCGATGCCGAAATTCTCGAACTGGTCGCCACGCTGCTCGACCGTGTCGGCATCAAGGATTGGACGCTGGAACTCAACTCGGTAGGCTGTCCCAATGACCGGGCCAAATTCAACGAAGCGCTGCGCAAAGCCCTCGAGCCCGTAGTCGGCAAAATGTGCGCCGACTGCCAGCGGCGAGCCGTCACCAATCCACTGCGCGTCTTCGACTGCAAAGTCCCCGAAGACCAGCCGATCATCGAAACGCTGCCGCGCATCAGCCAATTCCTCGACGAAGGCTGCCGCACGCACTTCGAGCAGGTAAAAGAAATCCTTAAATCGGCCGGTGTCGAGTTTCACATAAACAACCGTCTCGTCCGCGGCCTCGACTACTACACACGCACCGCCTTCGAGTTCACGCACGGCGCGCTCGGCGCGCAAAATGCGATCCTCGGCGGCGGACGCTACGATGGATTGTCGGAAGCGCTGGGCGGACCTGCCGCCCCAGGCATCGGCTTTGCCATTGGGGAAGACCGGTTGGTGCTCTCCCTCACCGCATCCGCCGAATCTGTCATCCGCAAGCCCGACGTTTACATCGCGCCGCTGGGCGCAGGCATGAATCGGGAAGCATCGCGGCTGGCGCGCGAGTTGCGCCGGAGCAATGAAGATCTTGTCGTCGAGTTGGGAGACGAAACCTTCCGCCTGAAAAAATCCTTCGAGGCCGCCGACAAGTTCAAAGCCCGCTACATCCTGATCGTCGGCGAGAACGAAGTGAAAGCCGACGCCTTCGCGCTGAAGCACCTGGCGACCGGCGAGCAGGTGACCGTGCCGCGCGGCGAACTCGCGAAGCGAATTGGGGAGACCGGGAAGGGTACGTAGTCCTGCGGGAGACACGGACCGCCAGAATGAGGATGTGTGTGCCGGGCGCAACCAGAGCGCGTTTCCATCGCACTGTGATATGCAGATGTTTTCGGTAGTGTCTCAAATATTTAAGTCACCACCATTCTTTCGCCTTGACATCCCATCCCGCAAAGTCAACAATACGGCCTCGAAGTTTACGGCTTCCCGTGTTCAACGCTGCCGGGCAAGGCTGTGAACCTCGGTTCGGTCGCGCGGTCTGCGCGAAAACCCAAAACGTTCCAACCAATCTTCGGAGGATGTCGTGAAAAAAATTAGCTTGTTCGCAGTCTTGATGTTGATTACCGTACTCGGAGCTGGGACGGCCAGCTTCGCCGCTTGCACCGCAACCACCCTATCCGCGGGAAACGGAACGTGGGGAATCGAGTCGTACGGCTACGACTTAGGCTCCAGCCAACTGGATAATATTCTCATGCAGGTCACCTTTGCTTCGGGGGGAACCTTCACCGGAAGCGAGTGGCAAAGCCTCGGTGGCTCGCTAAGCAGCTATCCGTCGATTTCAGGCACGTGGTCTATGACGTCGCCGGCATCAGACTGCCAAGGCACCATGACCGTCACCGCCGGTGGCCCGTCGACTCAGCCCTTCAATTTCGCTATCAACAACACGAACAAGGGGGGCACCCTAACTCAAACCAACACCGGTTTCACCATGGCCGGTTTTATGGTGGCGCAGGGAACCGTGACTTGCAGCAATTTGACTTTCAAGAGTAAACAATTCTCCCTTTATTCGTACGGCTGGATCACTGGGCTCGGCAACACCATCGGCTCGGGCAACGTCTCCGCTACGGGAGAAATCAAGTTCGCCGCAACCGGAATAACGTTTAACGCCGTCCCGACCGTAACCCTTGACCTTGGCGGGTTGGGGAATTTCACAGTTCCGGGCAACGGAACCTCTTCAATCGGCTCTAACTGCCAGGGTTCCGGGACCCTTGCGGTGCCATCGCTGGGACAGTCATTCAGCGTCGACACGGTGATCGTAGACGGAGGCAAAGAAGCCCTGTGGATCGTGACCAACGCCGGTGATAACGTCTCAGGATATTTCCTGGAGTAGTGGACTGGCCCGGGCGGAAGGCGCAGCCATCCGCCAGCGCAACCACAATGGTTTGCCCCATCCTTCGCATCTTGTCGCGAAGGATGGGCGTTTTCTTGCCAGACGAAGCGAAGAGCGCCGCCACGATAGCAAGCTACACAGCGCCCAGATAGACGAACGTCTTGAGGTTCTCCAGCAAGACGCCGTTAAGCTGCTCCAAGATATCGTTTTGGTTCGGCGTGAGGGCGGGTCTGCGTTCCGGCCCCCGCGTTTGTGTTGGCGCACCCAATACTGATGAGGAAGGACTCTTTTTGAATTGAAAGAGTAAGCGTGTTGCGGCACTCCGGACGCCATCAACTCGCACATTCATGAGGCTCGATCCGCCGATGGCGAGACCGGACCAGAGTCGAGAGGAAGCGCAGTTATTGCTGATAATTGGGGGACTGCAATGTTCATGAGAAACGCGAAGGCGTGGATCCGTTCCAGCCGCTTGGGTTTGGGATGCCTGCTGGTGCTGTTGGGGCTGCTAAGTGGGGCACATGCTCAGGGCGCGGCTTCCGGCATAAAAGGGACGGTAACGGACGCTTCGGGCGGCGTTTTACCAAAGGCAAATGTGGTGGCGGAGGACGCCCAGAAGGGGATCCGGCGCAGTGCGGTTTCCGACAGCGGTGGCGCGTATCTGTTAACGGGACTGCCGCCGGGCACTTACAACGTCAGCGTAGAGCTTCCCGGTTTTGGAACCGAGATCCAGGAGGGGCTGGTCGTCACCGTGGGACAGACGGCGCTTCTGGATTTCCACTTGAAAGTGGCGTCGGTAAAGGAAACGGTGGAAGTGTCGGCGGCGCCGCCAACGGTCGATACGGAGAAATCAAGCCAGTCGAACACCCTGACCGAGGTCATGATCCAGGATCTGCCGATTGACCGCCGGGACTACCTGACGTTCTCCTTGCTGGCGCCGGGCGTTTCCAACTCGACCCGGCTGGCCGATGACTCGGACTATCGCGTCAAGCAGTTCAGCAGCAGCGGACTATCCTTTTACGGCAGCAACGGCCGGGGCAACAGCGTGACGGTGGATGGNNATCAACCGCAGCAATTATGGCGCAGACATGGGAGGAGCCAGCGGCGCCACCATCAACATTGTTTCGAAGTCGGGCACGGACAATGTGCATGGCGGCGCGTTCGGCTTTTTCCGCGACAGCGGCATGGATGCGCGCGATCCGTTCGCCTTCAGTTCGGCCCTGGCCCCAGACCCGACCTTTTCTAATTTCAACACCGATGCGGTCGGCAAACCGATCAAGAATTCGCTCAGCCGCCAGCAGTATGGCGGCGCGATCGGCTTTCCCGTCACGAAAAACAAGACCTTCCTGTTTGCTTCCTTCGAAGGCTTGCGGCAGAATTCGCAGAATTCCGTTCCCCTGCTGACCGACAGCTCGATCTTCGCCGGACCTTCCATAGCCGGAAATACCCTGCCTGCACTGGCACCGAGCGATCCGAGGCTTGCGCAGCAGCAAGTTATTCAGCAGCTGTATAACCTCGGGAATAGTGTTCCCCCTTCTCAATGGGTGCCTTGTATAACCAATCCCGATGGTTCTGCAGGAACTCCCATTCCGCCGGCCTCGTGCGCGCAGTTACTCCAGAACTACCTGACGGTCAACCCTAATTCTGGTTTTCTTTCGCAGCGAAACCAATTAGTGGAGGGCTTTATCGTAAACCAGCTGGAGAATAACGGCGGAGTGTTTCCGTACGATACGCGGCAGTACCTGGCGTCGGTTCGACTGGACCACCGCATCAGCGAGAACGACCAAGTTTTCCTGCGCTACAACTACGGGCATGGCCTGGAGGAGTCTCCCGACGTGCAGTCCTTGACGGGATTCTCGCGAGGCAGCGCGGTCCAAGGTTATAACCATACCTTGCTGGCCTCCTGGTTCCACTTGTTCAGCCCGAGCACCTCGAACGAAGTGCGGGCGCAGGGTAGCTACAACCACGTGAACGTGATTCCCAATGAGGCCGCCGAGGTGGGACTGGACGTTTTCGGCGTCGCGAATCTGGGAACGAACATCTTTCTGCCCAACTACGAGATGCTGCGGCGCTACGAATTTGCCGACAACCTCACCATGACCAAGGGCCATCACACCTTTCGGCTGGGCGGTGAAGAACTGCTGCGGGGCAATCACACTCAGACCGACGTCTTTATGCCGGGCCGCTTCGAAGTGGGGCCAATTACGGGAGGCGTATTGTCCCCTTGCTTTGACCCCAGCTGGGCGTCCATTTCTCCCTATAATAACCCTCTCGGCACGAATCCGTGCGGCCTAACCAATGTGCCCGGGGCCAATCTGAGCTCGCTGCAGGCTTTCTCGTTGCAGTTCCCTACTATCTTTGAAGACGGATTCGGAACTCCCACCTACTCCAAGACCCGACCATTCACCGCCGCGTATTGGCAAGACACCTGGGCCTTGAAGTCAAACTTCACTCTTACCTACGGCATTCGTTATGAACTGGACACGCAATACCTTCCCTTGCGAACTCCCTGGCACAACTTTGCCCCCCGTGTTTCGTTCGCCTGGGATCCCTTCAATGACCACAAGACCGTGATCCGTGGAGGATACGGAGTATTTTATGGGCAGATTTACGATTCGATTCCCGGTGTGGATCTGGCGCTGGGGGTTCTGAACAGCAATCACACTACGGTCGAGAACAATACGAAATATGCGAGCGGCTACCCCGGCAGTCAGGTCCTTAACTTGGTTGACATTTGCGGCCTCCAAAAAGGCGGTGGAGTGGTAGCGTCCGGCGACGGCTCCAGCCCTTGCAACCGGCAAGTCGGTATTTATATAGATCCGATTGATCTGGGAACGCTGCTCCCCGGCAGTGCAACCTCCAACGCCCAGGTCATCTTTCAAAATCTGTTTGCGCAAGGAAATCCCGGATTCAGTGGGGGAGTAAATAATGGGGGAGTAATTGGCTGTACCACGCCGCCCCCCGGCAGTTATGGCTGCATCACAGCGGCGGACCTGACAGCGGCATCCAATGGCCTTTTCCTCCCCACCAATAGCGGTCAGGTCCCCATCCTAAGCGTAGTGTTCAGCAATCAGGTTAATTACCAAAGCCCGTACTCGCAACAAGCTGAGTTTGGCATTGAGCGGCAACTCGGCCCTGGTTTCTCGCTTTCCGCCAGCTACATTTATTCCCACACCGTCCATCTCCCCGTGGCGATTGATACGAACCTGAAGGATTCGGGTTTTGTGTCGGCAACCCTGGCCAACGGAAAGACGGTCTCCTACCGGGACTGGAATCCTAGCCCCTCGATTGACCCCCTTTACCAGGCCATACCAGCCTGCGCCAACGGCGGCTGCTTCTACAGTCCGTACATTGCCCAAAACAACCGATACACGTCGGCGGGGTCCGCTCTTTACCAGGGGGGCATTCTCGAGGTCAAGAAGCAGTTCAACAAGACCACCGCGATCATGGCGAATTACACGTACAGCCACGCCATCGACACTACCACGGATTTCAACAGCGACTACGGACCGCAGGACAATCTGAACATGAGTGCGGAACGCGCTGCGTCCAACTTCGATGAGCGCCACAAAGTGGTCATCGCGGGTGTCCTCGACAGCCCGTGGAGGGGCGCCCTGTCCGGCTTCGAAGTGGCGCCGATTTTCAATTACAACAGCGGGCATCCTTTTAATCTGCTGAGTGGAGAGCCCACCAATGGCGACAATCACCCCACCAATGGCCGCCCCATCGGGGCCCCGCGCAACTCGGGCCTGGGCCCGAATTACGCCAATCTTGACGCGCGCATTAGCTGGCACCACAAAGTGGGCGAGAGAAGCACACTCTTGATCACGGCGGAGGGATTCAACATCTCTAACCGGACAAACTACGGCAGCGTGAACAATCAGGTGGGCCCGCTGTTTGCGATTCCCACGGGAATTTGTCTCCCACCAGCTTGCGTTGTGCCTGAGGGTGGTGGGTCGGGTTACACGACCTTTAATGTGCATGGGATCGCGCCGGGAACAAAATTGAACGGGGGCACGGTGAGTTCCAGCACGCCGCTGGCCTTCACCTCCGATTTCCCGAAACGTGAGATTCAGCTCGGGCTGCGCTTCTCGTTCTAAGTAAGGGGAGAGAATGAGACATCCGCGGAGAAACTGATTCTGGGTTGAACAGTTAGCTGAAAGACTCGGATTGAGCTTGTCAATCCGAGATGACTGTATTCGTGGAACCCGCAACTCGTGGCTCGGTAGTGGGTCAAAGCCCATTGACATCGGCGGCGAGTCCTTCTAACATCGGCAGCCGCGGGTCTCCCCTCGAAAATCCAATTCAAGGAGTTTGTCTATGAAGCGCACATCGACTCTTCTGTTCGGAATGCTTCTCCTCGCCGGAGCGGCTTTCGCACAAATGGAAATGCCCAAACCCGGACCCGAGGTCAAGAAGCTCGACTACTTTACCGGCCACTGGATGTCAGAGGCCGACGTTAAGCCTGGCCCCATGGGTCCGGGCGGAAAATATCACAGCGACGATCATGTGGAGTGGATGGAGGGCGGCTACTTCGCCGTCATTCACGCAAAGTTCAACGGCGCCGGCTTTCCCCTCGGCAGCAGCACGGCTTACATGGGCTACGATGCGCAGGAGAAGGTCTACACTTACGACGCATTCGACAGCATGGGCGAGGCGACGCACTCCAAGGGCACGGTCGAGGGCGACACTTGGACATGGCTCAACGACATGAAGGAGGGCCCGCAAACGATGAAGGGGCGCTACACCATGAAGATTCTGTCGCCCACGGCTTACAGCTACAAATACGAGGCGTCCTCCGACGGCACGAAATGGACGGTCTTAATGGAGGGCAAGGAGACGAAACAGAAGTAAAGCGAGCTACGAGCCGGACCCGCCATTTATAATCATCGCTTCATCAGCGGGTGACCCACAAGGGTGCCCAGCACAATCGCGTTC
Source organism: Acidobacteriaceae bacterium (assembly GCA_003139975.1). Lineage (GTDB taxonomy): Bacteria > Acidobacteriota > Terriglobia > Terriglobales > Acidobacteriaceae > Acidiflorens. Next base: position 1,694 of record PLHN01000451.1, on the reverse strand, counting down.
CGTGCGATTGTGTGGGTTCCCGTGTCGGGGCCCATTCTTACAGGACAAGGCGATTCCGTGCTCGATTTTCTAGGCGATCTCAGACGAACTCATATGTGCGGGGCGCTCCGCCTCGCTGACGCGGGCAAAAAAGCCGTCCTCATGGGCTGGGTCAACCGGCGCCGCGACCTCGGCCAGATTATTTTCGTCGATCTCCGCGACCGCACCGGCGTAACCCAGGTCGTTTTCAGCCGCGAACTCGATCCCGCGATCCACGCGAAGGCCGAAGAACTGCGCAACGAATACGTCATCGCCGCCATCGGCACCGTAAAAAAGCGCGACGCCGATACCATTAACCCCAATGTCCCCACCGGTGAAATCGAGCTCGTCGTCGAAGAGCTGCGCCTCCTCAACGTCTCGAAGCCACTTCCCTTCCTGCCCGGCGACACGGTTCTCGCCAACGAAGAGATGCGACTGAAGTATCGTTACATCGATCTGCGGCGGGAAGCGATGCAGTTCAACATTGAGTTGCGCCACAAGGTCGCGCTTGCCATCCGGGACAATCTTGCTTCGGCGGGATTCTTCGAAATCGAAACGCCCTTCATGACGCGCTCCACGCCGGAAGGCGCGCGCGATTATCTCGTCCCCAGCCGCGTGCAGCCGGGAATGTTCTACGCGCTGCCGCAATCGCCGCAACTGTTCAAGCAGATCCTGATGATTTCCGGCTTCGATAAGTATTTTCAGATCGTGCGTTGCTTTCGCGATGAAGACCTGCGCGCAGACCGGCAGCCCGAATTCACGCAGATCGACCTCGAAATGTCCTACCCGCAGCCGGAGCGCGTGTGGGAAACGGTGGAGGGCTTCCTGACCGCGGCCTTCAAAGCCGCTGGGTACGAGATCAAAACGCCCTTCCCGCGCATGGATTACGACGACGCTATCCGCCAGTACGGCATCGATAAGCCCGACCTGCGCCTGCCCGCCTTCACCGAGGTGCGCGATTGCTTCGCGGCAACCGAACTGGAATCGCTAGCCATAAATAAGGATCTGCCGGTGATCGCGCTCCGCACGCCCGGTGTGGGCGAGCTTTCCCGCAAAGAGCGCGACGACATCAAACCGCAGTTCATCTCCAAGGGCGGAGCGCGCGTCTTCGAGGACTTCAAGCGCATCGAGAATAAGTTNNTGCTCGTCTTGGTCGTGGGCTCGGCGCAATCGGACACAAACGCCGACGCGCATCCCGCCGGCAAGCGCAAAGTAACACCAGCAGAGATGGCCATCTACGCTTCCGCCGGCCTACTCCGCATCGCGCTTGCGCAAAAATATGCCGACCGTCACGGCATTTTCAAGAAGACCGGAGACCCCGCCAACGATTACCGGTTCCTCTGGGTCACCAACTTCCCCATGTTCGAGTACGACGAGACGGACCGGCGCTGGGTGGCCGCACACCATCCCTTCACCTCGCCGCATGAAGAAGACATGGACAAGCTAGAAACCGACCCCGCCATGGTACGAGCGCTGGCCTACGACGTTGTGCTCAACGGCACCGAGCTGGGCTCAGGCTCGATCCGTATTCACCGGCAGGACATTCAAAGCAAGATCTTCCACGCCCTTGGCATGACGGAAGAAGAGGCGCGCTCGCGCTTCGGTTTCTTCCTGGAAGCGCTGGAATACGGCACGCCGCCGCACGGCGGCATCGCGCTCGGCCTCGACCGCATCGT
>PLHN01000158.1 GCA_003139975.1 Acidobacteriaceae bacterium | reverse complement strand
ACCGGCCAGGACGCGGTCAACTCGGCCGACGAGTTTCACAAGAAGCTCACGCTCACGGGCGTCGTTCTCACCAAGATGGATGGCGACGCCCGCGGTGGCGCGGCGATTTCAATTCGTCAGGTCACTGGCCAGCCGATCAAGTTCATCGGCATTGGTGAAAAATACGACGCGCTCGAGCCGTTTCATCCCGACCGGATCGTCTCACGCATCCTCGGGATGGGCGACATCCTCTCGCTGATCGAAAAAGCCGAGTCGCAGATNNTCGCTGGAGGATTTCCGCGAGCAACTGCGGTCGGTGCGCAAGATGGGCTCGCTGCAAAGTTTGATGGGGATGCTGCCGTCGATTGGCGCGTTTCAGGGTCTGCAAAAAGCGGCCGACAAAGTGGACGAAAAGCAGATCAATCGGGTCGAGGCTATCATCAACTCGATGACCTCCTACGAGCGGAATCATCACGAAGCGATCAACGGCAGCCGCCGCAAACGCATCGCGCGCGGCTCGGGGACCACTGTGCAGGAAGTAAACAACCTGCTTCGGCAGTATGCTCAGATGAAGAAGATGTTCAAGCAGATGGGCAAGCCGAGCTTCGCACGGCGACTGGCGGGGATGAAGCTGCCAGGGATGTAGACGGTCGCTGGTCGTTCGTCGTCGGTCGTTCGGTGGTTCCATGATGATCACGGCTCTAGAGATCGTGCGAACGACTATCGACGAACGACCAACGACGGGCTATCCATGAAATGGCGTTCCCTACAGGAGTCCGGCTCCTACAGCGACGCGCGTCCGCTGCGGCAAATTTTTGCTGAGCGTAAAGAGACCATCGCCAAATATGTTCCACCCGATGTGCAAGCCGTTCATCAGCGTGCGATCGACGGGTTGCGGGCTCAGGCGCTTTCGGGAAAGGCGCTTGCGGTCGGCGCGAATGCTCTGGCATTCAATCTCTCCGATCACGAGGGCAAACACGTTTCGTCCGCCAATCTATTGAGCAGTGGCCGGCTCGTCGTTTGCGTCATTCGCGGGCGCTGGTGTCCTTTCTGCGTCGGCCAGATGGAAGCGATGAATTACATCGTGCCCCAGATCAAGGCGGCCGGCGCGGCGCTGGTTGCCATTTCACCGCAAATCGAAAAGCAGGCCTTCTTCATGCACGATCAGCACGGGCTCAGCTTCCCGCTGCTGGTGGATGCGCACAACGACGTGGCGCGGCAATTTGGATTGGTCTATCGCGTCCCAGAGGAGCAGCAAGGACTCTACCGCGCGACCTTTGTGAATCTGCCGTTCACGAATGGCGACGAGAGCTGGGAGTTGCCGATTCCTGCCACCTTCGTAATCGATCGCGATGGGACAGTTCTGTTCGCGGCCGCGAACGAGGATTATACCGGCCGGCCAGAGCCTCTGGAGATTTTGAGCGTTCTCGAACGAGTCGGCTAGATAGCGCTTCGAGGGCACCGGGAGGGAATCCCGGCGCCCTCTGGGTTGAGTTCATTTCAAGGCTGGCGTCCGCAGCACTTCTTCATCTATTTCAGAGAAGCCATGTCGATGACGAAGCGATACTTCACGTCGCTTTTTAACAGACGTTCGTAGGCTTCGTCGATCTGCTGAATGCGAATCATCTCGATGTCGCAAGCGATGCCGTGTTCGGCACAGAAATCCAGCATCTCCTGCGTCTCTCGGATGCCCCCGATGATCGAGCCGGCGAGGCGGCGGCGGCCGAAGAGCAGGCTCCCGACTGGGACTGGCAGCGGCGTTGGCGATGCGCCGACCATGGTGAGCGTTCCATCGAGCTTGACGAGATCGAGATAGGCACCGACGTTGTGTTCCGCTGAGACGGTATCGAGGATGAAGTCGAAGCTGCCGGCGTGCTTCTGCATTTCAGCTTCATTCTTGGACACGACGACTTCATGGGCGCCGAGCCGTACTGCGTCGTTTGTTTTGTTCGGCGATGTGGTGAACAGTACAACGTGCGCGCCAAAAGCGTTGGCGAATTTGACGCCCATGTGGCCAAGTCCGCCGAGACCGACGATGCCAACCTTTTGCCCTTTGTGCACATTCCAATGCCTAAGGGGAGAGTAGGTGGTGATGCCCGCGCAGAGCAACGGCGCGGCTGCTGCGAGGTTCAGCTTATCGGATACGCGGAGCGCGAAAGCCTCATCGACAACAATGGTATCGGAATAACCGCCGTAGGTGACGCCTCCGAGGTGCTTGTCTTCCGAGTTATAGGTGAATGTGGCCATGCTGTCGCAAAACTGTTCGTTGCCGGCGCGGCAGTTGGGGCAGGTACGGTCGGAGTCGACCATGCAGCCAACGGCAGCGATGTCTCCTTCTTTGAATCTCTTGACGGAGTTGCCGGCCTTCACGACGCGACCGACAATTTCGTGACCCGGCACGCAGGGGTAGACGGTCGGCATCATGTTTTCCCATTCATTGCGGGCCTGATGAAGATCGGAATGGCAGACACCGCAGTATAGGATCTCGATCTGGATGTCCTGGGGGCGCGGCGCGCGGCGCTGAATTGAAGTTTGGGCGAGGGGCGAAGTCGCACTCTTGGCTGCGAAGGCTTTTGCCGTGAACGTCTTTCCAGTTGCAGACTTTTGCTCAGGAGGAGTTAGGGTTGAAGTCGTATGGCTCATGATGGAATCTTCCTTTCTTTATCGATCTTAGATTGTCGACCGCCTTCAGTGGATTCGCAAACGGACGCATTCGCGAGTCAGGCCGATGTTTCATAGAACGATTGCTTGTCAGTCCGCAGGGCCCATTGCGTAAACCGCTAAGCTCCGGCATAATAATGGTTTGTCTCAACCCTGCCGGACTCTTCCGGACCAAAGGAAACGAAGTCAGTGTTAATGATCCGTCTGGCGCGCTTTGGTGCGCGCAAACAACCGTACTACCGGGTAGTGGTGATCGAAAAGGAGCGGGCGCGCAATGGGCGTCCGGTGGAAGTGGTGGGCACGTACAATCCGCGGACCTCGCCGGCCACGTTCGACTTGAAACGGGAGCGCATTACGTACTGGGTTTCGAAGGGCGCAAAGTGCTCCGAACGCGTGGGCAAACTGTTGGCCATGCCGGCGCCGGCCGCGGCAGCGCCGGTGGCGTAAGCCTCTTTTCGCTGACCACACAAAGCAGATTCCTCCCTTTCGGCTGCGCTCAGGGTCGAAATGACCACCTCTGGAGATCGGAATGACTGAACAGTCCGCCAACGCGCGCGCCTTGATTGAGCACATCGCCAAGGCGCTCGTCGATGCGAAGGATGCGGTTTTCATCGACGAGTATGAAGACGGCGACGAGACCGTCATCGAACTCGAAGTGGCGGAAGAAGACCTGGGCAAGGTGATTGGGCGGTCTGGCCGCATTGCGCGGGCCCTGCGTACGGTGCTGAACGCGGCGGGCGCGAAGAACGACAAACGCTACGCGCTGGAGATTCTCGAATAGCGGCGACAGAAGCGAGCGGCGAGTGGATCAGCCTGGCGTTGGTGATCAAGACGCAGGGGCGCCGCGGAGAAGTCGCCGTTGAACTGCATACGAACGTTCCGGACCGCTTCCGGCAAGGCATGCGGTTGTGGGCGCTGGTTAAGAATGGCGAGCGCCGCGAGTTGACGATTGAAGATTTGTGGCCTCACAAGAGTTTCCTGATCCTGAAGTTTGCGGGCGTGGAAACGATTTCAGATGCGGAGATGCTGAAGGGTGCGGAACTTCAGGTTCCACGAGGTGAACGGGCCGAACTGGAGCCGGGCTCGACGTATTTAAGCGATCTGGCCGGCTGTACGGTGTTCGACGGCGAACGCGAGATCGGCAAGATCGTTGACGTTGCGTTTGGCGCCGGCGAAGCACCTCTGCTGGTGGTGAACGGCGGGGCTAAGCTGCCGTATGAGATACCGTTCGCGGAAGCGTACCTCGAAAAGGTCGACGTCGAACGAAAGCAAGTGCGAATGCGGCTGCCAGATGGGCTGCTGGATGTGAACGCGCCGATAACGAGGGAAAAGAAGGAACGAGGTAGTTAGTTCGTCGCTGGTCGTTGGCAGTATTAGGTAGTCAAGAGATTTGGCTGACGATGATGGGCTAACGACGGGTTCCGCAAATGAAGATCGACATTCTTACGATCTTTCCCGACTTCTTTCGCGGACCGCTGGATTATGGAATCATCCGCCGGGCGCGCGAAGCGGGGCTGGTGGAAATAAACATTCACGATCTGCGGAACTTTACGAAAGACAAGCACCGCACCGTGGATGACCGCCCGTTTGGCGGCGGCGAAGGCATGGTCCTGAAGCCGGAACCGATCTTTGAGTGCGTCGAGTCGCTGCGCGAAATTGCACCGCGCGGACAACGCGCCAGCGGAGCAGTGAAGCAATCGGTGATTTTGCTCTCGGCACAGGGGAAGCGGTTGGATCAGTCGTTGGCGTCGGAGCTTTCGGTCGTCGATCGCATGGTCCTAATCTGCGGGCGGTATGAAGGCGTAGACGAACGCATCAGCGAGCACTTGGCGGACCGCGAAATTTCGGTCGGCGACTATGTGTTGAGCGGCGGCGAACTGGGCGCTGCGGTGATTGCGGATACGGTCACGCGGCTGATTCCCGGTGCTGTGGGCAACGAGGCTTCGACTCGGCAGGAGTCGTTTACTTCGCGAGCGGCGTCCGCGGGCGAGGGCGCCCGCGCCACACTTGACCCGCCTTGTTCGACTTGTGTTTCTGGCGGATTGCTGGATTATCCGCATTACACGCGGCCGGCGGAGTTCCGCGAGATGGGGGTTCCAGAGGTGCTGGTGAATGGGAACCATGATGAGATTCGCCGGTGGCGCCGCAAGACGGCGCTCGCGAAAACGCTGCGCAATCGTCCGGACCTATTGGAACGAGTGGCGCTGAGCAAAGAAGATCAGGAATTGCTGGCCCGGATCAAGCGCGAAAGTTAAGAAGCAAACGAATTCAAGAAAGAGTCAGGAAGGAACCGTTATGCGCAATGCAATCATCGAGAAACTACTGGCGAAAACACGTCGCACTGACCTGCCAAAGTTCGGCCCAGGCGACACGATTCGAGTACAAGTGAAGATCCGCGAAGGCGAAAAAGAACGGCTGCAGGCGTTCGAGGGCGTAGTGATCGCGCGCAGCCGGGGTGCGCAACCGAGTTTTACGGTTCGCAAGATCAGTTTCGGCCAGGGCGTTGAGAGAATCTTCCCGCTCGATTCGAAGGTCATCGACAAGATTGACGTGATGCGGTCGGGCAAAGTGCGCCGCGCCAAGCTCTACTATTTACGCGCGCTGAAGGGCAAGGCCGCACGGTTGAAGGAAGTCGAGCAGTGACTGCGGTTAGGTTTCTGTGCTGCCGGAGTCCGCGCGGACGCCGGCAGCTGTACTCGCCTGTTGAGTTGTCTATCGCTGAACATCCCTTCCCGTTGCGCGTCATGACTGAGGCAACGAATCTCCCCTTGTCTCTCTGGCCGTAGTCGGCGAAGATGCTGACAGCGACCTGTGCCGAAGTCAAAATCCAAATCAAACGGCTGTTCAAGCGATAAGAAAGGCTTGCAGATTTCTGCGTCTGCTGCAAAGATGCGGCTCCTGAAAAGGCTGCGCTGCACGCTCCGCTTTGAAAAGCTGGCTCGGGCGAACGGAGCAAAGGTGGTTGCGGGCGTGGATGAAGTCGGGCGCGGATCTTTGTTTGGCCCGGTGGTCGCCGCGGCCGTGATTCTTGACCCGGCGTACCGGATTCGCGGACTGCGGGATTCGAAGCTGTTGCCCGCCGAGCGCCGCGAAGAGCTGGCCGTTCGCATTCGCGAGCATTCCATCGCGTGGGCAATTGCCGCTGTCGATTCGGCGCGCATTGATCAGATCAACATCTACCAGGCGTCTCGGCTCGCGATGCTGCATGCGGTTCAGCAGCTTGTTTGCGCCCCAGACTATTTGCTGGCGGACGCTGTGAAGTTGGATTGCGAGTTGCCGCAGCGGGCGATCATCCACGGGGATGCGCTTTCTGCCTCGATCGCGGCGGCGTCCATTATTGCGAAGGTTGAGCGGGATCGGGTGATCGCGGCATGGGACCCAGTATTTCCCAACTACGGGTTGGCGTCGAATAAGGGGTACAGCACGCCGCACCATCTGGCGGCGCTCCGTGAGCATGGACCATCGCCGCTGCACAGGTTGTCGTTTGCGCCGGTGTGGGATGCGCCCGTGCCGCAGGAAGTGTTGATCTTTATGCGCGAGGAGGGCGAGGATTCCGCTCTGCCTTTAGCCCGCGCTCGAGCATGATTGGACTTCTCAGGTAAAGCTCCCCTCGACTTCGCTCGGGGCAGGCTCTTCGACTACGCGGCTGCTGCGCTTCTTGCATCCGTTCTGCCCTGGAAGACAGGCGGTTGGGGTTCTCTTTTCGCGACCGCAGTCAAATTGTCGAGCAACAAGTTGCGAAGAGCAGCCCGGGCGATCTTTAGCTGCCTTAGCTCATCCTGCTATCATCCCGACGTGGCCGCGCGCGGAAAATTCATCACGTTCGAAGGTCTCGATGGCAGCGGCAAGAGCACGCAAATCGAGAAACTGGCACGGGCGCTGCGCTCGCACGGCGTTCCGGTGGCGGTGACTCGGGAGCCGGGCGGCACACTGACCGGCGAGAGGATCCGAGAGGTACTGCTACATTCGACGACTTCCGGGCTCTCTCCGCTTGCGGAAATGGCGCTGATGTTTGCTTCGCGGGCACAGCACATACACGAGGTCATACTGCCTGCCCTAGCGGACGGGCGCGTTGTGCTCTGCGACCGGTTCACCGATTCAACGGAGGCGTATCAGGGCGCGGGGCGCAAACTGGGAACGAAGCCGGTGCTCGCGCTCCACGAAATTTTGTGCGGCGGCCTGCAACCAGAGCTGACGATTCTGCTCGACAATGAAGTTGCGTTCAGCGTCGAGCGGGCCCGGCGGCGCAATCGGAAACACAAAAACGTGCGTCCTGACAAAGATGAAAATCGTTTCGAGCAGGAGAGCCGCACGTTTTTCGGCCGCGTGCGCCATGCGTACCTGGCGATAGCCACGCGCGAGCCGCAGCGAGTGCACGTCATCAATGCGCGGGGCACGCCGCAGGAGACGCATGCGCTGATCCGGGAATTGGTGAGAAAGAAGTTGAAGATCTAAGAAGAAGGCTCCGAGCCACGAGCTTCGAGCTTGAAACCTTGCTGGATTGATTATTGCGCGGCTTCGAAGCCGTTCTTATGCCCTTTTCTGATTTCATCGGCAATGCGGAAATCGTGCGCAGGCTGCGGGAAATGCTGGGGCGTGGCCACTTTCCGCACGCGGCGATTCTCGCGGGCGCGCGCGGATCGGGCAAGTACACGCTGGCTCTGATGCTGGCGCGCGCCATGAACTGTTTGGAGCAGCCAATGATGTTGGCGACAGCGATGGAAGGTGCCGCGACCGAGCGAGCAACGGCCGACAGCGAAATAATGAGCAAACTACCCGATTTTTGCGGCCATTGCTCGAGTTGCACGCGAATCGCGTTAGCCGGCGATCTGGATGCGCGTTTTGCCGAAGCGGTCGAAGCGCGAGACAATCTGCGCGAGACGGATAAGAAAGACACACGGATCTTCGTGCAAACGCATCCCGATATTCTTGTCATCCCGCCCGACCCGCCGCAGATGATGATCAAGGTGGATCAAGTGCGGCGAGTGATCGAGACCATCTACTACCGACCGGCCGACGCGAGGGAGCGGGTTTATATCTTCACCGACTCAGCCTTCATGAAAGAGGCGGCGAATTCNNGCGCAATGACATTCACGTTGGGCGCGCTTGGCGTGACCGAAATGGAAAGCCAGCTCGCCAAGCTGCGGCCCAACTGGAACCCGCGGCAGCGCGCCCTAGTCGCGCGACTAAGCGAAGGAGCCATGGGCCGCGCCCTTTCGTTCGATCTGGAAGGCTACATCGCGGCCCGCGCGCATGCGCTGGTAATGCTGAAGTCGGCCCTGGGAGCAGCCGACCACACTGAGTTATTCAAAATCACCGAGGGCTATCGCCCAGGCGCTGCAGGCCGCGAAAATATCGAAAGCCTGCTGCGGACCCTCTATCTGCTACTTGAGGATGTCATGTTCCTGCAATCTGGGACTGGGCAACTGGTGCGCAATACGGATATTCAGGCGGAACTGAAGAAGATGGCGGAATCTGCGGATTTTGCCTGGGTACAGCGCGCGGCGCAAGGTCTGGGCGAGGTGGAACGCGGCCTGCGGCGCAACCTGCTTCGGTCGCTCTCGCTTGACGCCTTCGCTACGGCTCTCGAACCAAGCGCCTGACAGGGCGGGACTTACAAAAGTGAGTAGTTGTGACGCAGAACAAGTTGT
>PLHN01000319.1 GCA_003139975.1 Acidobacteriaceae bacterium | reverse complement strand
GCAGCTGCGGGGGCGCGCTGGATGGTGCTGAACGATTTCTCTGCGTTGGAACACCAACTGGCGGCTCGGGGAGCAAGGTTCTAGACGGGGCTGCATAGCCAATCCGAAGGTGCACGGAGAATCGTAATGGATATTGGTAGTCAGGACATTATGAAACGCGGGTTCTTTCATCGCCGTGTCGTTGCCCCGATCGCAGCCCTGCTTACTCAAGGGATCACGCCGGAGAAGATTGCCCTGAGCCTGGCTTTCGGGATTGTGCTGGGCGTCTTTCCGGTGCTCGGTTCCACTACCGTTCTGTGCGCGGCTGCGGCTCTGATTTTCGGGCTGAACCTGCCTGCCATCCAGTTGGTGAACTACCTGATCTATCCCCTGCAGTTGTTCTTGCTGATACCGTTCATCCGGATGGGAGAAAAGCTATTTCGCGCAGCGCCTCTGCAGCTATCTCTGGCGCAGATTATTAACATGGTGCGCGCAGACCTGCCGCACGCTGTCTCGACGCTGTGGCTAGCGGAAGTGCACGCCATGTCGGCTTGGCTGCTGATCGGGTTGCCCGCGATTTTGCTTATTTATTTCCTGCTGTCCCGGGCGCTGCGCCAGGTCGCCGCCTCGTCTGGGCTGCAGGGCAATACCGCCGAGGTCACTTAGACTTCCAATACTTGACTGGAGTCGTCGCCAATGAATCGTCACTCTGCTGCGCCTCAACTGAACAATCCAGGAACACCGCGCAAGGTGTGTACGGTCTGTGGCGGGACAATCGTGTGGCGAAGATGGAGAGCCGCCAACTGGGACCGAGTCCTGTACTGCAGCGCTTCCTGCCGGCGGTCGTCAGTGGCGAGTGCAAGAGCAGGATTCAACTCCGAATCAGAAGGCCAGGAACAGTGCGGGGCCGAGTGGTCGGCCGCGGCCGCCTGAGGGCCGTTCTTATCCGAATTCGATCTAGATCTCGATTGATTGGTGACGCTATGTTCTTAAAACTGTATTGCATTGCCCTGCCGATTTTCTTTGGCCTGGATATGGTCTGGCTCGGCGTAGCGGCCAAGAACTTCTACACGAAACAGATCGGATTTTTGATGACACCCAAGGTCAATTGGGCGGCCGCCATCCTCTTTTACCTCCTGTTCCTGGCGGGCCTGGTGGTTTTCGTGATTGCTCCAGCAGTCGAAAAAGATTCATGGGTGCGCGCACTCCTCTTCGGAGCCTTGTTCGGCCTGATTACCTATGCGACTTACGATCTCACCAATCTCGCCACGCTCAAGGACTGGCCGCTGGTGTTGACCGTAGTGGATTTGACGTGGGGCATGGTACTGGCAGGTTCCGTATCCGTCGGAACCTACTTGATCGCGTCCAAGATCGGCCTATGAATTACTACACTCCATTGGCTTTCCTGCTTTGGGCGTACGTGAGCCTGTGGTTCCTGATCTCTTTGTTCAAGCGCAGGAATGATGTGGCCGACGTGGCGTGGGGGTTGGGCTTCGTCCTTGTAGCCTGGACATCTTTCTTTCTAGCGGGCGGTTCCGGCACGCGAGGCCTCCTGGTATGTATTTTGGTGAGCGTATGGGGCGTGCGTCTGGCATGGCACATTCATGCCCGCCATCGCGGCAAAGCGGAAGATTTCCGCTACATGGCCTGGAGACGGGAATGGGGCAAGTGGGTCTATGCTCGCTCGTATGCCCAGGTGTACCTCCTGCAGGGCGCGCTTCTTTTCATCGTCGCGTTGCCGGTGCTGATGATTAATCGAAGCACAGGGACCACGTTCGGCTTTCTCAACGGCATCGGTGCTTGTATTTGGCTGTTTGGGTTCCTTTGCGAATCGGTGGGGGATGCGGAACTTGCGAGGTTCGCAAGAGACCCGCACAATCGGGGCAAGATACTGCAAAGCGGGCTGTGGCGATACACCCGACACCCCAACTATTTCGGAGAGGTCGTGCAGTGGTGGGGCATTTGGGTGGTGGCGGTCGGTGTTCCGGGCGGCTGGTTCAGCATTGTCGGGCCCCTCACCATCACCCTCTTGATCCTGAAGGTTTCCGGGATTCCAATGCTTGAAAAGAAGATGGCCGGAAATCCCGATTTCGCGGAGTACAAAAGAAGAACAAGCGTGTTCGTTCCTTGGGTTCCAAAGAGATGATTCACGGAGTGAATCCTGACATTGAAGTCCTCATCTGATTCCGGTGGCGGCTCGCTGGTCCTGCTGACAGGAGCCACAGGCTACATCGGAGGGCGTCTCCTCAAGGCTCTTGAGAAGGCCGATTGGCCGGTTCGTTGTCTGGCCAGACACCCTGAATTTCTGCAACCGCGTGTCGCTCCCAACACCGAGATTGTAAAGGGCGATTGCCTCGATCTGGCTTCACTCCAGCCAGCGCTGGCCGGAGTGCACACAGCTTATTACCTGGTTCACTCGATGGGTTCCTCAGGTAAGTTCGAAGAGCAGGACCGTCAAGCGGCCCGTAATTTCGCGGCATCCGCGCGCCATGCCGGGGTGTACCGGATCATCTATTTAGGCGGGCTCGGTGCAGAGGGCCAGTCGCTGTCTGCTCATTTGCGCAGTCGTCAAGAAGTAGCGGACATTTTGCGTTCTTCTGGGGTCCCAACCATTGAGTTTCGCGCCTCGATTGTGATCGGCTCGGGGAGTCTCTCCTTTGAAATGATTCGCGCTCTGGTTCAGCGCCTGCCGGTGATGATTTGCCCGCGCTGGGTAGGCGTGAAGGCGCAGCCGATCGCCGTCGAAGACGTGATCGCATATCTTGTGCAGGCGCTTGAATTGCCGGCTGGGGAATCGGAGGTATTCGAGATCGGCGGTGCGGATCAGGTGAGCTATGGCGAAATCATGCAAGAGTACGCGCGGCAATGCGGCCTCCGCCGATGGATGATCCCGGTTCCAGTCTTAACACCGCGCCTCTCGAGTTTGTGGTTAGGTCTGGTCACGCCGATCTATGCTCGCATAGGACGCAAGCTTGTCGATAGCATGCGTAACCCCACGCTGGTCCGGAGTCGGTCAGCGCTGAAGGTGTTCGAAATCAGGCCGAGAGGTTTGAAGGATGCGATCGAACGAGCCTTACAGAACGAGAACCGCGAGTTCGCGGAGACATGTTGGTCAGACGCCCTCTCTTCCGCCGGAAAGAATCAGGCGTGGGGCGGCGTGCGCTTCGGAACGCGGCTCGTGGACTCGCGTACTCTACGCGTCTCCGTAACACCGGCAGCGGCATTTGCTCCCATCCGACAGATTGGAGGAGCGAACGGTTGGTACTTTGCGGGTTTCCTGTGGTGGTTGCGCGGTTTTCTGGATCTTCTAGTAGGGGGCGTCGGAATGCGGCGCGGGCGACGCAACGCTCAGACTATCGCGGTGGGGGATGCGCTGGATTTCTGGCGAGTGGAAGCGTTCGAGCCCGATCGTCGCATGAGACTGGTCGCCGAAATGAGAGTGCCCGGACGTGCCTGGCTCCAATTCGAGGTCGAGCCGATTGGTGCGCAGCCAAATTCCCAAGGATCAACGATCCGCCAGACCGCCATTTTCGACCCCGCGGGACTGGGTGGTCTTGTCTACTGGTACGCGCTGTATCCCGTGCATCGATGGATTTTTGCGGGAATGCTCCGTGCGATCGCTGTTCGGGCAGAGCTCGAAGCTCGCATCACGCACAGGTGACTTCCTGCAAAGACGTTTGTGGCGCTTTCGGGATTATGCCGGGATGACGGGCCCAGAATGAGGTCTTTCATGGCGTCATTGTATGCGCGAGAGAACCGAACATCGTCGCTCGTGCG
>PLHN01000342.1 GCA_003139975.1 Acidobacteriaceae bacterium | reverse complement strand
AAAAAACCTCCGCGTCGCCCTTCCCCGTGACGACGCAGAGGATCTTGTGCGGAAACCGAGTCTCAATGTATTCGAACTTCGCGAGCCACGGACCCTTCTCGCCCTTACCGGATTCAAGCACATCGCCGAGGGGGCAAGCGTTGAATCCAATCCAGGCTTGGCTTCCATCCCTAAGAACGATATCGCCTTCCCATTCCCTTCAAGGCAATCGAAAAAAATTGGCGTCCGCCCGACCCGGATCCACCGGAGCGTTAACAAAACGAGAAATCCCCAAGCAGAATCGATTGATTTTGTTGAATTTAGGAAGGGTTAGGTGCCCCAGGTTCGCGCCCGTTTTTTGGGCGCTAACCTGGGCGAATGCACTCTAATATTTACCGCGATTTACCGCGCGCAGGCAGTGCGCCGTCCCTCTTATTTCCGCAGCCAATTCTTCGCAATGAACAAAACATTGGCCGGCCGTTCCGCCAGCCGGCGCATGAAGTAGGGATACCACTCCGTCCCAAATGGAATATATACCCGCACTCCCCACCCTTCCTTTACCAGCGACTGCTGCAAATCTCGCCGGATGCCATGCAGCATCTGGAACTCAAATGCTTCGCACGGAACCTTCTCCCGGATCGCAAACGCCTTCGCCTCATTAATAATCGCCTCGTCGTGCGTTGCCAGCCCGTGAAAGACACCGCTCTTCATCAGGGTCTTCATCAGCTTCACGTAACTGGCGTCCACTTCCGACTTTTTCTGGAACGCAACCTCTTCCGGCTCCTTATAAGCCCCTTTGCATAGCCGTATCCGGATGCGATCGGCAAGGAGCCCTTCAACGTCAGCCTCTGCACTCCGCATGTAGGATTGGATCACCGTCCCCACCACCCCCGCGTTTCCCGGTTCGCGATGTAACGCGTGCACAAAATCGAGCGTCCGCTTCGTGTAAGGAGAGCCCTCCATATCCACGCGCACAAAATTCTTCGGTGTCATGCTGGCGGCTTGGGCGACCAGCCCGCGCACAATGTCATAGGCCATCTTCTCGTCCACATCGATGCCCATGTGAGTCAGCTTCAGGCTGATGTTAGCGTTCAGCTTGTCGGCGGCAATTTCGTTGAGCAGATTGTGATAAAGCTGCGCGCTCGCCCGCGCCTCCTCGGCGTTGGTAACGTTCTCGCCCAGATTGTCAATGGATACGCCGGCGCCAAATTGATTGACCGCCGCAGCCGCGCGCACCGCGTCCGCGACCTGCGTCCCGGCAACAAAACGAGCCGAAGTGCGCTGCCCAAAGCTCGAGCGCTCGGCAATTCCACGCAGGGATTTGCTCTCCGAAAGCGCAATAAACAATGCCCTTAGCACGATTCACCTGATTGTGACGGGTTGGGACTGCCAGAGGCGTTCATTGGCATTACATTACTTTCTACCACAAACTGGCTGAAGCCGCAGTGCGAGTGTGGAGGCGGGTCTTTGCCCCCGACGAGTCCGAGCCCCGCCTCACTCAGGCAATCCGAAGTACGTTTTCTTGACTAGTCATCTGACTAGTCAGTATAATGAAGACGAAAAAGGAGGTTAACTTGGCTTCTTGGCAAGTGCAAGACGCAAAAGCCCGCTTTAGCGAATTCCTCGACGCCACCATCAAGAAGGGCCCGCAGGTCGTTACCCGCCGCGGCATCGAAACCGCCGTCATGGTCCCCATCGAAGAGTGGCACCGTCTGCAAAAGGCGGCCCGGCCCAGTCTGAAGGATTGGCTGCTCGCACCCGAGCCTCGCTTCGACAATCTCATCGTGGAAAGACGGCGCAATTTGCGACGCCGGCCCGTGGTGGAATTTGAGTGAATCGATACCTGCTTGACACGAACGTAATCTCGGAATTTCGTAAGATGCGCCCGCACGGGGCGGTGATCGCGTGGTCCAGCAGCGTGGAAGAAGCGAGGTTGTTCCTTTCCGCGGTAACGCTGGGCGAACTGCAGGCGGGAATCGAGCGGACAAGGCGACAGGACCCGGCGAAAGCGGCCGAACTCGAACGCTGGCTTGATGGGTTGCCCGCGTCCTATCAGGTGTTGCCCATGGATACGACGTGCTTTCGCGAGTGGGCCCGGATCATGGAGGGCAAGCCACCCGAGTTACTGGAAGACGCGATGATCGCCGCGACCGCGCGGGTTCACCATTTGATTGTTGCGACCAGAAACGAACGAGACTTCAAGCAACTCGACGTCCGCACCTTCAACCCCTTCAAGAGCTAAAAGCAGGGTACGGTGTTTCTATGCCCGGTTCGTGGAATGTAATTGCGATGGTAATCCTCGTGGTCGGTGCCGCGGTCTGGCAGTGGTTTCGATTGCGGGAATAACCCTCGCGCCGCATTGTCCATCCAGTCTCGATTGTTGCTTCGCCTGCCTATCGCCGCTCGGAGATTTTGACATCTGCTTCAACAATCCAGCGATGCCTGCCGTCGTGTAGAATTACCCATTGTCTATGGACCTCTCGGCCATTCAGCACGCCCTGCGCGAGCGTAGCATCGACGCCTGGCTTTTCTACGACCACCACCATCGCGACCCGATCGCCTATCGCGTTCTCGGTCTGCCCGAAACCCTGATGGTCACGCGCCGCTGGTACTATCTCATCCCCGCGAAAGGCGACCCCGTCAAGCTCGTCCACAAAATCGAAGCCGGTCATCTCGACTCGCTCCCCGGGGCCAAGAAACAATACGCCGGATGGCAGGAACTGTTCGATAGCCTAAAGCAGATACTCGCTAACCACCGCGATGTCGCCATGCAGTATTCGCCCAACAATATTGTATTTACGATTTCCATGGTCGACGCCGGCACCGCCGATCTCATTCGCGGCCTCGGCAAAAACATCGTAAGTTCCGCCGACTTAGTCGCCCAGTTCGAAGCCACTTGGACCGAAGACCAGGTCAAGACTCATTTCGAAGCCCGCGACGCGATCGACGCCATCACCGCGGAAGCCTTCAACGAAATCGGTCGCCGCGTCCGCAGTGGCGGCACCACCGAGCACGAAATCCAGAACTTCTTCAAGGAAGCCTTCGCCCGCGACAACCTCATCACCGACGATTTTCCCATCGTCGCCGTCAACGCCAACAGCGGCAATCCGCACTATGAGCCCAGCGCCGCTCATCCCGTGCCCATTCACGAAGGCGACTTCGTTCTGCTCGACGTCTGGGCGAAAAAGAACAGGCCCGGTGCCGTCTATTACGACATCACCTGGGTCGGTGTTGTCGGCAAGTCTCCCACGCCGCGCCAGCAGGAGATCTTCAAAATCGTCCGCGAGGCCCGCGATATCGGTGTGAAGACCGTGCAGGATGCCGTCGCCGCCGGCAAGCCGATCGCCGGCTGGGAAGTCGATCACGCCGTGCGCGGCCACATCAAAAAGGCCAAATACGGAGACTACTTCATCCACCGCACCGGCCACTCCATCNNCGCCGAGGTCACTGGTAGAATTCAAACAGAGATCGTGACCATCTGAATGGCGAAATCCGCGACCGATAAAACAAAAGACGCCGCCAGCGCACCCGAGTATCCGCTAACGACCATGGCCGTAGTAGCGCCAATCGTAGGCTGGCTGATTCCCGGCGCTGGCCACATCCTGCTCAAGCGTTACGCGCGCGGAGCCCTGCTGTTCGTGTCCGTCCTCGCCATGTTTTTCGTTGGTCTGGGCATGAACGGCCGCATCTATCAGCCCAATGGCGGAGACATTCTCGACATCCTGGGCTTCGTTGGAGACGTCGGCGCAGGCGCGCTCTACTTCCTGGCCCGCATCATGGACTGGGGCACAGCCATGGCCGCCAACGCGGCGGCCGATTATGGCAAGACATTCCTGATCGTAGCCGGCCTGCTGAACTTTATTGCTGCGGCTGACGCGCATCACATTGCGCTGGGGAAAAAGCCGTGACCCTCACGCTATCTCACTTCTCGGCCGCGGTGGTCTTTGCCCTCTTTACCTCGATCGTCTTCGGCATCACCCAAAGAAACACGCCTAAGGAGCAGCTCAGCTATTTCGCTTACTGCTTTGTTATGTTCGTCGGAGGGGTTTTCCTGGCGGGCTGGCTGATGTGGCTGATCCGCAGATAAGCGTTCACGGCTGGAGATCCTCCGGCAGAACTTACCAAATGTTCCACGCAACTTGACAAGCGTTCCACGTGGAACATTATGCGGTTATTTATGTACGTACAAGAAAGCGAATAATAAGCGAACAAAATAATTTTCCGAATACACAAGTGTATGTACATTCCGCTTAAGGATAACGAAAAACAAGGGTTCGGGGATTTCCGGGAGGTCAAACAGGGCTTGACAAGGCATGATATATGGCCGGTTGCTCCCGGTTAGCGTGGATGGCGACGTCGACCACGGGGTGGCGGAGAAATTCGGACAGCGGTCGGCGGCGGGGAATGTCCGCAACCAGAATCCAGTTCCCTCACCTCAATTTCGTTCCTCCCAAACTTCCGCTCGCTCACATTCCTCGGCTCGCTGACCGGGAAAGAGACAGAGTAGAATTCCCTTCCTTACAAATTTGCTGGGAGATCTGGAAACGAATTCCCTCAGGCATCCGCCCCAACATCGCACTCACAGCTCTTATTTCCTTATTTCCCTGGGTACCGGTCCTTAGCTCACGGGATCTTACTCACGTTGGCCGCCTGCGGCCCTTTCTCTCCCGGGACGATCTCGAATTCGACCTGGTCCTCCTCTTGCAGGCTTTTGAAACCGTCGCCGGAGATCGCGCTACAGTGGATAAAGACATCCGGCCCACCCTCGCGCCCCAGGAAGCCGTACCCTTTGGCGTTGTTGAACCACTTGACCGTACCCGCGATACGTTCCATTTCTTCCCTTTCCTTTCGCTATCGCCCCCACACAGCAACAACATTGTGGAAGCGATCGAAAAGCTGGTGATCTTAGTCTGATAAGTAACTTACATGGGGAAGACTATTGTCTAAGCGTCGCCAGACACCCCAGAGGCAGAGGGTGCCCAGCGTTTCGCACTCGTTCGCAGGTTGCTCGCCCGCTTAGAATCTCCTATACTTTTCCCCGAAGTCTACCGGCAAGAGCGGGCTATTGCGGGCAATAAGCGGCGATCCTTGGAGCGGTAACCAGCGGTCATTCGGTCCCGCAGCAAATCGTTCAGCCGAGGGCAGCGACTAGTTCGGCCAAGCGGAGCGAACGGGGCTGCACCACTTGCCATGCCTCAGCAAGAAGGTGAGCGACTCGACTCCTGGAAGGAGATCGCAGCCTATTTAGGACGCGATCTTCGCACGGTCCGGCGTTGGGAGAAAGAAAAGCAGCTTCCCGTCCATCGCGTGCCGGGAGGCGAACGCCGTGCTGTCTTTGCCTACCGCGTCCAGATCGACGCCTGGCTGGAGAACATCGACGGCGACGAATCTGCCAGCTCCTCTCCGGAAGCCAGCCCGTCCGTCCCAATCGCAGTCCTCTCCGCGCCAGCGGGATTTCAGTTTGGCCGAACCGCCCTTCTCGCCGCTCTCCTTGCGTTCGCCTGCTTCGCTGCCCTCGGGAGCTATATCCTGCGCTCGCGTGTCACCGGCCCCGCCATCCCACCCTCAGGCCGCCCTCCGGTTATGGATGACTCCAGGCCGGAAATCTCTTCTGTCACCCCGATCTCTCCTCAAGCACGTCAGAGAATAGTTATCCAAGGTCGCGGCTTAGGACTGCACGTTCCCTACGCCCACACCGATACTCCCTACCTGGCGATTCGGGATGACACTGCCCGTTGGGCGGCAGGGCGCGTCGTTCCTCACAATTGGGACGAGGTCATGGTGGACGTTGATAGCTGGACCGACGACCAGATCGTCATCAGCGGCTTCAGCGGGGACTACGGAAAAAATGGATGGAAGCTTGCCGAAGGAGACGATGTGGAGATTGCAGTTTGGAACCCCCAAAACGGTGTAGGTCCCGCCCGTTACCGCGTCCAGGTGGCTCAGCTACCAGCCGGGAAATAATCGGAAGGCCCCTTGTCCGCGGGTGCCCCGCGTGCGCCGCTGACGGAGTAGAATTCCCTTCCGTATCGAAGAGGATTCGCTCATGCCATCGCAACCACCGCAACCAACCGCATCGCAGGAAAAACGTCTTGTTCGTTTCGGGCTTGCGCTTGCCAACTGGAGCGAACGCTGGTTTCCCGATCCGCTGGTGTTTGCGCTGCTTGGCATTGTCATCGTCTTTCTGGTTGGACTTGCGCTGCAGCCAGGTTTGCCGCTCGGCGCGCGCGCGTCCAAGCTCGCCATTCAAGGCGGCAAAAGCTTCTGGACGCTCGTTCCCTTCACCATGCAGATGGTGATGATCATCGTTGGCGGATATGTGGTCGCGTCGACTCCGCTGGTTTATGGCGCCATTCGCTGGCTTGCGGGCATTCCGAAGACGCCGAAGACAGCGGTCGCGATGGTTGCGCTGTTCTCGATGCTGACCTCGCTCATCTCTTGGGGACTGAGCCTGATCTTCAGCGGCCTGTTCGTGCGCGAACTGTCGCAGCGCGTGAAAGGACTGGATTATCGCGCCGCCGAGCAGCCGCGTATTTGGGACTCGGCGCAGTTTGGGCGTTGGGATTGTCGTCATCGGCGGCGATGCTGATGGCGACGAAATCGGCGATGCCTCCAACGCTGTTCGCCATCAGCGGATTGATTCCGCTGACGCAGACGCTGTTTCTGTGGCAGAGCATCGCGACCACGCTGGTGCTGATCGTGATCTCGGTGGTGATTGCCTACCTCTCGACACCATCGGCGGAGAGCGCGAGGACGGCGGAATCGTTCGGCATTCAGTACGAACCAGTTCGCTCCAGCCTTGAGCCGCGGACGAAGCCTGGAGAATGGCTGGAATACAGCCCGCTGCTGACCATCCTTGTTGCCGCGCTGCTCGTCTGGTATCTGGTCGATGTGTTCCGTACCTCGCCGCAAGGCGCGCTGGCCGCGCTCGACCTCAACACCTATAACCTGATGTTCATCACCGTTGGATTGCTGCTGCATTGGCGGCCCAAGCGCTTCATGCGCGCCGTCGCCGACTGCATTCCCGCTACCGGAGGAGTCATCATCCAATTCCCGTTCTATGCGGTGATCTTCGGAATGATTGTAGGAACCGGAATCTCCGATGCGCTGGCCAAACTCTTCGCCTCGGTCAGCACGCACGGGACTTATCCTCTGCTGGTTGCGATGTATTCGGCAGTGCTCGGCGTGTTCATTCCATCGGGCGGAAGTAAGTGGGTCATCGAAGCGCCCTATGTCTTACAGGCCGCGAACCTGCACCAAGTGCACTTAGGCTGGGTCGTGCAGATCTACAACGCGTCGGAAGCCTTGCCCAACTTGGTCAATCCCTTCTGGATGCTTCCGCTGTTAGGCATCCTGAAGCTGAAGGCCCGCGACATCGTAGGCTACGGAGTGCTGCAACTTATGGTGCATATTCCGGTAGTCTTCTTTCTGTGCTGGCTGTTCGCACGTTATATGGCTTATGTGCCGCCGATGAAGTGAGTCGAGCTACGAGCTACGAGCCGCGAGCTACGAGCAAACAATGAGCCCTTGAGGTCCGGTTAAGATAGAGATCCAAGCTCCCTCGGCTTCGCTCGGGATTTCGGCGCGCGGCTTGGACGCCGCGCAAGCGCCTCAACTTCGCTCAGGATGACAACGGTTGGTTTGCCGTAACTGGTTGCTCGACGCCCGTGGCTCGGGGCTCATAGCTGGCAGCTGCTTTTCATCCCTCCCATACAAACGCATCGAAGATGCGGACTGAGTCGAAACCGATCCGCTCGTAGAGCGCTATGGCACGATCGTTGGCTTGAGTAACCGTGAGCGAGATCGCGCCAAAACGGCGCTCGCGCAAGCTGCGCGTAGTCGCCGCGAGGAGCGCGACACCAAGGCCCGCGGAGCGGTATTCCGGCAGTATGCACACCTGCGTGATGTGGCCGACATCAGGGCGCACCTGCGAGCACAGGATCAGACCGATGAGCGTGCGCGTGCGCCGCTGGAAGACGACGAACGAACCGTGCGCATCGAACGTGCCGCATCCCGGGAAGCGGACGATGTTGTTCAGGAAGCGCAGCGAGCCGCTGAGGGTGCGGTACTGGTCGTTGATTTCGGAATCGACGTGCCCGCGATAGGCGTTGGTGATGAGAGCGGCAGCCGCCTGGTACTGCTCCTCGGACCAGGGACGAATCTCGAACTCGGGCGCAAGCGGCGGCGCGGTCTGCGGGTGCCGCGCCATCTCGTAGTTCATGAACACGCGCGGATGGCGGCTGAAACCCTGCTCAAGGAAAGGGCGCGCAACTTCGCCAGCGTCATGCGCCAGCAGTTGCGCCTCGATGCGGTGGATGCCGGGCGATTGCTGCAGCGTCTCAATGACATGAGTGAGAAGACGTTCTTCCACTTCGCGGCGGTTCAAGCTGCGTCCGCCATCGTGCACAAACAGGTCGCCGATCACACCTTTGCTCTGCTCATAGACAAAGAAGGAATAGCCGAAAACACTGCCCCGCTCAATGGCTGCGTAACCGGGGAGAATCTTCGCGTCCATGTAGCGCAGAATCATCTCCGCCGCGCCGGCATAATCCCATGCGAGCAATCGCGCCCAGGTGGCGATCTCCTCTTCGAGCAACGGCCGAAGGTCAGCGGCAGAGAAGTGTCGGAGATCGAGGATTTCCATAGCGAGGCCAGGTTTCAAGGTTGCAAGGTTGCAAGGTTTCAACGTTTCAAGGTTTCAGAGTTTCAACGTTTCA
>PLHN01000531.1 GCA_003139975.1 Acidobacteriaceae bacterium | reverse complement strand
GTTATGCCCGCGCTCGAAATGGCCCAGGAGACTGGCAAACTCATTTCGTGGCTGAAAAAAGAAGGCGAGTCCATCGCCAAAGGCGAGCCTCTGCTGGAGGTCGAAACCGACAAAGCCGTGATGGAGATCGAATCCCCCGGCGACGGCGTCCTGGCCGACGTCAAGGTCCAGGCTGGGACCGAAGTGCCGGTTGGCCAAATCATCGCTTGGATCGTGCCTCGCGGAGAAATTCTTCCGGCGGATGAAGCCGCCGCTACATCGGGTAGAAAGATCACAGGAGCCGCCCATTCTGTCGCATCGGCGACGCCGGCTGCGAGTCCAACGCAGTCGTCATCTCAGCCCGTCAGGATTTCCCCCAAGGCGAGGCGGCTCGCCAACGAACGCGGTGTCAATCTGTCGAATGTCCGCGGGTCGGGACCTGGCGGAGAGATTCTCGCTTCCGATATTCTCGCCGCCGCGGAATCCAAGGCAAGCACACCTACGAAAGTTGACCGCTGTAGCTCCGTCTCGCGGCTCATGGCGGAACGCACCACACAAAGCTGGACGACCGTTCCCCATTTCTTCGTCGTCCGCGAGGTGGATGCTGGCGCTCTGAACGAGGCGCGAGAAAAGTTCGGTCCAGAAATTGAGCGATTGCGTGCGGTGAAACTCACGCACACCGATCTGCTCGCGGCGCTGGCTGCCCGCGTCCTCCAGAAGCACCCGCGCATGAACTCTAGCTGGACCGGTAACGGTGTTCGTGCCAATAACGAAATCAACATTGGACTAGCGATCGCCGTCGAGGCTGGCGTCGTGGCGCCGGTGATTCACAATGCCAACCAGACCGATCTCGGCGAGATCGCCGAGCGGCGGCGCGATCTTGCGGAGCGAGCACGCAGCGGCAGGTTGATCCCAGCCGACATCGCGGGCGGTACTTTCACGATCAGCAATCTCGGCATGTTCGGCGTAGATGCGTTTACCGCGATCATCATCCCACCGCAAGCTGCAATTCTTGCCGTCGGAGCCATCGCCGACCGGGCCATGCCCGTCGGTGTCGGTCCCGATGCTCGCGTCGGCATCCGACCCATGATGACCTTGACTCTTTCAAGCGATCACCGCGTGGTGGATGGAGCGCAGGCCGCGGAATTTCTGCGTGATCTCGTCGACGCGATCGGCAGCCCGCAGCAATGGCTAGTAGACCGCGAGGCTTGATCCGCCTAATATCACCCGCCTGTTATTTCTGCGCGATTACTGAGTTCCTGTCGAATTCGGGAGTGTGACCACATTCTTGATGACGCGGCAAAAGCAATGGACTGCCGATCACGGGTGGCCGCAGTCGGTTGGCAATGGCGGCACTCACGATTTCTTTGTAGTTCAACAGCTTGCAACTGCCGAGGAATCTGGTTTGTCCGTCATATCGGTGTAGTCGATTTTGTAAATGGTCCCGCGCTCTTCGTTGGGCAAGAACTTCGATATTTATGCTGGTTCAGAAGCTAGGCACCCATGCAAGCGCAGGGCTCAAACGGCACATCTGACTTTAGGCGCGGAAGATCATGGCCTCGTCTCCGACGCATCGCCCCGGCTAGGCTAAGGTATCCATAGCCCGCTGGTACACTCTTGACAAATTAACCCAAATGACGGATAAAGAACGGTCGTTCGTTTCGTTACAACAGAACGGTCGATCGTTTGGTTGGAAGGTTGAATGCCCGCCGCAAACACGCGTGACGCCGAACGCGCCAAGAAGAAGATCGAGGCCGCCGCCCTGAAAACGTTCATCCACCAGGGCTACCATGGGACCTCGATGCGCGACATCGCCCAAGCGTCGGGCTATTCGATCGGGAATATCTATAACCACTACAAAACCAAGGAAGCCATCTACATCAGCCTGATCAAGCGCTTTGAGGCGCGCATGGCGGAAAAACGCAATGAGTTTATGGCGGGCCTGGGCGACGTTTTCGACCCCGCTGAACTGGAACGGCTCGCCTGGTCGGTGCACGACATCGTGTTCAGCATGCCGGACTATTGGCGGTTGATGTACATCGACGTAGTGGAGTTCCGCAACCGGCACTTTGCGGGCAGTTTCCACCAATTTGCGAAGAAGATGGAAGCCGCGCTCGGCGAACGCCTGCACTCGTCGACACGCCGCGGAGCCTGGGGCGGCGTCGATCCTGCTTTGGCAATTACCGCCATCTATCTGCAATTTTTCAATTATTTTTTGCTACAGAAAGTTTTCAACGTGAAAGAGCCTCTGGGAACGTCGGATCAGAAGGCCGTTTCCCAGATCATCCAGATGATGACCCGAGGGCTTTGGGATCGTCCCGGGCCGGCCAAGGGATAGGGCAAGTGGTCGCAGGGTGGGAGATTTTTGTCGGATGGGAATTCGGCGTGACGAGCGCGGAAGAGGCGATGTAGCAGAGGGCCTCGCCTGGGTGCAGGCGAAAAACTGAAGCAGCATAGGAGGAAGTTATGCGGATACGTCAGTTGGTTGCGATCACCGTCATTGTCGGGGCTTTCGCCCTATGCGCCGGCGGCGCATATGCACAAACTCCCACCACCGGTCAGATTGTGGGCACGGTGACTGACCCTACTGGCGCCCTGGTGGTAGGAGCCAAGGTGACTCTGACCAGCGACGCGGGCGTGGGCCGGCAGGTTGTAACCGGAACGAACGGCCGCTACGCGCTGCCGCTGCTCGTACCCGGCAACTATCAGATTCAAGTGGAGCAGAGCGGCTTCACAGCGGCCAAGGTGGAAGGCGTGGTGGTGAGGATCACCGAAACCACGGTCGCTGATGTCGCCCTCAAGGTGTGCGGCCAGGCGACCACCGTTTCTGTGACCGGAGAATCGCCGCTGGTACAGACGGAAAGCTCCGGCCGGGGAAGCGTTATCGACGAGCAACAAATACGCGACCTGCCCCTGCCGACCAATAATTTCCAACAGTTGTTGACGCTGACGGCCGGGACCTCCGGTTCTTTAACGAATTCCTCGGATCTGGGGCGCGGCGACGTGGCCGTATACGTCAACGGCCAGCGCGCACTCTCGAACGACCTGATCATCAACGGCGTCGATGCGAACTCCATTGGCACTGGCGAAAGCCCGAATCTTGCGGTTCCCGCGATCGATTCGCTTCAGGAATTCATCGTGCAGACAAGCATGTACGACGCCTCGGCCGGCCGCAACACGGGCGGCAACATGGCTGCAGTCACCAAGTCCGGCACAAACGGCTTCCATGGCGACGTGTATGAGTTCCTGCGCAATACGGTTTTGGACGCCAACAACTTCTTCCTCAATGGTTACGAGAAAAATAATGGGGTGCCCGTAGTCACGCCGCGACCCGCTTACAGGCGCAACCAGTTTGGCGCCACCTTTGGCGGCCCGCTCATCAAAGATCGCGCCTGGTTCTTTATCTCCTATCAGGGCACGCGTGAAACCAACGGCACTTCGTTGACGAACTCGCTCTCTACAGTTTTCCTGCCACCGTTTCTCGGGCCGCAGCGCGATGCCGCCTCGCTGGCGCTGCTTGCTGGGTGTTATGGGGCGCCATTCCTCGATCCGGGCACGGCCTACCTGGCACTGAATCAAAAGCTGCCCAACGGCCAATACATGATTCCTTCCGCGCCGGGCTTCACACAAACGGGCTATCAAGCGGGTGTTGCTTGTACTGCAGGACAGGCACTGACTATGGCCCCGGTGCTGGACACGATTCCCTCCAACTCGACCTACAAAGAGGATCAGTTCAACACCAATCTGGATATAAAGCTGAACAATGCGAACCGGTTCTTCGCCAAATACTTCCAGTCGCTCAACCGCGAAGATCAGGCTCTCTACGACCAGTTCGGCGACGGCAACCCGCTGCAGGCGCCGGGATGGCCGACTGAGGAAGACACCGCGCAGCGCGTGCTTGCCTTCGGTGTGTCGTCCGTGATCTCAAACCACATGGTGAATGATGTCCGCCTCGGCTGGAGCACCATTTACGGTCCCGGCAAGCCGTCGACACCCGTCACCTCAGCGGACTTGGGTATTAGCTCTCCGTTAAGCAGCTTGTTCCCGGGAATGCCGACAATGATTTTTGCGAACATGTTTACTCTGGGGCCATCTGCTTTGGGCATCACTTACGCGGCCACCAACATGTACAGTGCCGGCGACACCATGACTTGGACGAAGGGCCGGCATACCATGAAGTTCGGCGGCGAATATAAGCGGGAGGAGTTGGACGCTCCCTATTTCGACGTATTCCCCAACGGCGAAATTGCCTATGCGGGATTCATCAACGGCAATCCGTTCACGGATTTTCTAGCCGGAATGGCCAGCGTTTCTGTGATCGGTTCGGGCACCAACAGCCTCCACAACCGCGCCAACGATTTCTCCGCTTTCTTCCAGGACGATTGGAAAGCGAGCTCTCGTCTTACCGTCAATCTGGGAGTGCGCTATGACTACTTTGGGCCCACCACCGAGACCCATGGCCACTTTGTGGACTTCGATCCGTCGCGGGCCACGACTGTAGGGCTGCCTGCAAGCTACGTTACCGGCGGCTGCGGCGCCGGCGTGCTCACGTGCGGTTCGATCGTCACCGGCGGCTTCGTGCAGGCTGGCAATGGGAACTTGCCTGGATTCCCCAAAGTCAGCGACGGCTTGGTGAATTCCAATTACAAGAACTTCGGGCCGAGGATTGGCTTCGCTTATCAGCTCACCGATAACGGCAAGATTGTTCTCCGTGGAGGCTATGGCATCTTCTTTGATCGGCCCAACATGCGGTTGTATAACAGCCAATTGTTCAATATGCCCTACGAAATGATAGCGACCGCGCTGGCCACGCAGAACGAAAGTCCATTCGTACAAGTTCCGCTGCCTAGCGCGTTCCCGCTTACGGTTAGCAGCAATCCCAGTCTCTTTGCTTGTAACGGGCAATCTTGCGGATATCCGGCGGTGCTGCCGGAGACCCCCTGGCTTTCGCCTGCGGCGGTGCCAACCGTAGTCCCCGCCACCGGCCTTTATCCAGACATCCACGACTGGAGCATTCCCTACACACAAACATTCAACCTGGGAGTACAAACCAGCTTCGCCAATAACTGGATGCTGGACCTGGGCTATGTCGGGTCGGTGGGACGCAAGTTTCCGCGCTTATTCTCGTTCAATCAGGCGGTTGGCCCCTCGTTCGCTGGCTCACCTGCGTTCGGAAGTTTCGGCGGACCGCTCTTCCCTGCTTTCGGCGATCTGCCTGCCCCTGGATTGGGCAGTTACCTGATGAAGAGCAACTCCAACTCCAGTTACAACTCTCTCCAGGCAACGGTCACCAAGCGCTTCTCCTATGGCCTGCAGATGTTGCTCAGCTACACGTGGTCCCACTCGATGGACGACTACTCCGGCAGCGACGTCAGCGACATCACGCTGCTCCCGGGTGACATGGTGAATGAAGCACACAACCATGGCCTCTCGGATTTCGACCGTCGTCATCGCTTTGTCGGGAGTTTCTTGTATAACCTGCCGGGCGCCTATCATGGCGGATCAGGGTTCGCAAAGGGTCTGGTGAACTCGTGGAGCGTGTCGGGAATCGTCACCCTGCAATCCGGCGTTCCGTTCTCGATCCTGGGCTCGGATTCTTTGTTTGCGCTCACCCAAGCCGACCTGAAGCCCGGCCGGACAGTGCAATCGGCAATTAAGAGTGGCAACGTTGTCGACAGACTGCAGGACTATTTCGACACGTCGGCGTTTGCTGCTCCTACCGCCTATACGACGGATTTCGGCACGCTCGGGAGAAACATCATTCGGGGACCGAAACAAATCAACACGGATCTTTCGATTTTCAAGGCGTTCCCGGTCACCGAAGCCCAGAAGGTGGAATTCCGCGCGGAATTCTTCAACTTGTTCAATAACGTGAATTTCGCTAACCCTGTGAATGTAGTTACCTCAGGGAACTTTGGGCAGATCTCGTCAACCACCACGGGGCCCAGAGTGATCCAATTCGCGCTGAAGTACAACTTCTAGCCAATCGAAGGCGGGCACGCTGCGTGCGTGCCCGCTTTCACAGCCGTAAGACTTAGGTGTGCATGCAATGAATCCCAGTGGCTTGCGGGAGAAAGTAGTGATCGTTACCGGGGCGGCGGCGGGCATTGGCCGCGCCACGGCAAAGCGNNATGCCGGCATCACGCGCGATGCGCAGTTGATCAAGTGGAAAGATGGCGCACCCGCCGGCACCATGACCGACCAGGCTTTTGACGCGGTGATCTCGGTCAACCTGAAAGGCGTGTTCGTTTGCACGCGCGCCGTGGTTCCTCACATGATCCGCATTGGCGGAGGCGTGATCCTCAACGCGTCATCGGTCGTTGGTCTCTATGGAAATTTCGGCCAGACGAACTACGCCGCCACCAAAGCCGGCGTGATCGCGTTTGCCCAGACTTGGTCGCGCGAACTGGCAAAATACAAGATTCGCGTGAACGCCGTCGCTCCCGGTTTCATCGCCACCGAAATGGTGCAGAAAATGCCTCCGAAAGTAATCGAGTCCATGCTGGCGCACACGCCCCTCGGCCGCATGGGCACGCCCGAAGACGTTGCCGAGGCCTACGTCTGGTTGGCTTCCGACGCGGCTTCCTTTATTACAGGCACGGTGCTTTCCGTGGACGGCGGCCTGGTGCTGGGAACCTGACGGCTGCACTTACTACACTGCACGTACGACCTAAGGATAAGTTATGACGCGTTACGCAACGATCACCGCGACGGGCAGATATGTTCCCGAAATCGAAGTTACCAACGACATGCTCCGGGAACGGTTAAAACATATTCCCGACTTCGTCGACAAAATGGAGGCGTCAAGCGGTATCAAGACGCGTTGGCACGCACCCGAGAACTGGGCTACCAGCGACGTGGCTCTGCCGGCGGCCAAGATCGCCATCGAGAGGGCTGGCAAGAAACCGGAAGATGTCGATCTGATCATCCTGGGAACCGATTCGCCCGATTACATCACGCCCTGCACATCGGTGGTCCTGCAGCACAAGCTGGGCGCGAAAAACGCTGGCACGTTCGATATCGGATGCGCCTGCGCTTCTTTTCCCACCGGACTCTCCGCTGCCGCGGGAATCATCACCGCCAACCCGGGGATCAAGACCGTGCTTGTGCTCGGGGTTTACCTCATGCACAAACTAACGTCGCCCGTCGACCCCATGGTCTTCTTCTACGGAGATGGCGCGGGCGCGGCGGTCCTCGAGCCGGCGTCAAAGCCCGGTTTCATCACTTCGACCTTCCGCGCCGACGGTTCCTATCATGACTACTGGGGGATCTATTCCGGGGGTACTTTCGAGCCCGCTACCGAAGAATCCGTGAAAGCCGGACGAACGGCGTGCACGATCAAGAACCGTTATCCTCCCGAGCTAAACGAGGAGACGTGGCCGATCATCGTCCAGCGGCTTGCAAAGGATGGCGGGTTTGAGTTGCGCGATGTCGATTGCTTCATCTTTACCCAAGTGCGGAAACCGACGATCGAGCGCGTGATGGAACGTCTCGGTGTACCAGCGCAACGCGCGCACACCATCATGGAGCAATATGGCTACACCGGCTCGGCCTGCGTCGGCATGGCGCTCGATAGCGCGATCGAACAGGGTAAGGTGAAGTCCGATAACCTGGTCGTGCTGGTCGGCTCGGGCGTCGGCTACAACCAAGCCGGCTGCGCGTTTCGCATGCCTTCGAAGTAGCCGCCGCGGGAGCGAGCCGGTGTCTTGCTTTTTCGTTCGAGGAGAAATGCTTGCCGGTTCTCGTTCAGGTCGCGCTTCTTCTGGCCGCGCTCGCGTTTCTCATCGCGCTGGCTGCTTCCATCCAGTTTTTCCGCCATCCGATCGCGATGACGGTCTGGTTGCGGCGAAAGCGGCTCCAGCGCATTGGATTTGCGAAGACGACAGTTGAGACCACGGTCGGGCCCCAGATCGTGTGGCGGGGAGGTGCCGGTCCGTTGCTGGTTCTTCTGCATGGAGCCGGAGATCAGGCTGGCACGTGGCATAAGATCGC
Organism: Acidobacteriaceae bacterium; assembly: GCA_003139975.1. Taxonomy (GTDB): domain Bacteria; phylum Acidobacteriota; class Terriglobia; order Terriglobales; family Acidobacteriaceae; genus Acidiflorens. The sequence goes on along the minus strand of PLHN01000531.1, from coordinate 1,851 downwards.
GGCCGATTTGGCCAAGAAATATTCGCTCGTGATGCCGGATTTGGCTGGCCACGGCGAAAGCGCACCGCCGGCCGGGCCGCTCAGCATCGGAACCATCCTGGCCACACTGGAGCGGGTCTTGGATTCAGCGTCGTGGAAGTCGCAGCGTTTCATGTTGGCGGGCAATTCGCTGGGCGCGTGGATCGCGATGCTGTACGCGTACAAACATCCCGAACGCGTTTCCCGCCTGGTGCTGATCAACGGCGGAGCATTGAAAGGCCTGCGATCCGAAATTACGCTGACGCCTAAGACCCGGGAGGAAGCCCGGCGCGCGTTCGACGCGATTCTTGACTCGGCAACGCCTCGGCCTCCGGATTTTGTTCTCGATGACTTGATCCGCGTCACGAACCACGGGCCCATGGCACGCCTGATGGCGAGCGAGGCTGAGATTCCGAACTACGTTCTTGACGACAAGCTCGGCGATTTTTCCGTGCCTGTGGACATTGTGTGGGGAGCTTCCGACCGGCTGGTTCCCATCGATTATGCGCGGGCGATGGAGGCACAACTGCGGGCCGCTCGACTGACGGTAATCGAGCGCTGCGGACACGCGCCCCAGCTCGAATGTCCAGCCAAGCTTCTCGAAGTGCTGTGCTCTGTTCTCGAGGCGGCGCCGCCGACAAGGAAAGGCTATGCTCCCAAGGAGTCTGCCCATCCGTGATTACCGCTGACATCTTGGGAGAACGCGCCCGTCTCAGTCCCGACGAGATTGCGCTGATCCACGCTCCCACGCGCCGGCAGTTTACCTTTGCGGAACTGGACCGCCGGACCCTGCAATGCGCGCGAGTCTGGACCGATCTTTGCTCTCTATCTCTGGGCGATCGCGTCTGCATCCTCTCCGAGAACCGGCTGGAATATGTTGATGCCTTCTGGGCGGCTGGCAAGTCCGGTGTCATTCTCGTCCCTCTCGGGACGCGCAGCACGGCACACGAGTTGCAGCAGATACTCGCCGACTGCGGCCCGTCTTGCCTCATGTATTCCGCGCGCTACGAGAAACTCGCGCAGGAGCTTCAACAACTCTTACCCTTCAAACACTCCATCAGCCTTGATGCGGCGGACGATGGTCCGAATGCGCTGAGCTATGCCAAAGCCGTACAGCGAGTTCATCTGAATCCTTTTCCCACGCGGCCTCGACCCGAAGATATTTTCTGCTTGCTCTATACCAGCGGCACCACCGGGCGGCCGAAGGGCGTGGTGATCCCGCACCGGCAGATCGCACTGAACGCCTTTACCACGGTTCTCTCTTGGCAACTGCTGCCCACTGATCGGGTTCAGGTTTACACGCCCATGTATCACGCCGGCGGGCTCACGGTATTCATGGCCCCGCTGTTCGCCATCGGGGGCAGTATCGTGTTGCACGACGGCTTCGACACCGCTGAAACCTTGCGAGCGTTTCGAGATTACAGATGCACACTTCTTTTCGGTGTACCGACCAGCCTCAAAATGCTTCTCGAGTCGCCGGAATTCCCCTCGGTTGATTTCACCCATCTGCGCTGGTTGTGCAGCGGAGGTGCTCCGCTTCCGTTACAGCTTCTCCGCGCCTACCAGGACCGCGGCGTGATTTGTCGGCAAGGCTACGGCTTGACCGAAGTGGGCGTGAACTGCTTCGCCATGAGNNAAGGCGGGTTCGATCGGGAAGCCCCTGATGTTCACGGAGGCAAAGCTTCTCGATTCCAAGGGCGATCCGGTCGCTACGAATGAAGTTGGCGAACTGTGCCTGCGCGGTCCGCATGTTTGCCGCGGCTATTGGAATAATCCCACCGCTACTGCCCATGTGCTCGATGCAGATGGGTGGTTCCACACCGGCGACTTGGC
>PLHN01000377.1 GCA_003139975.1 Acidobacteriaceae bacterium | reverse complement strand
CTGGATATTTATTGGCACGGTGGAGCGGGCGCTTACGAAGTTGGCGAAGAATCGGCGCTGATGGAATCGCTCGAAGGCAAGCGCGGCATTCCGCGCATCCGTCCGCCCTTCCCTGCCGTGGTCGGGCTCTGGGGCGGTCCGACGGTCATTAATAATGCGGAGACTCTGGCTGCCGTTCCTCATATCATGTTGGGCGGCGCCGATTGGTACGCCAAGCTCGGCACGCCGAAAAACGGCGGCACGCGCCTGTTCTGCCTAAGCGGACACCTTAACAAGCCCGGCGTTTACGAGCTGCCGATGGGCTACAACCTGAAGAAGATGATTTACGAGGTCGGCGGCGGCATCCCCAATGGGCGCGCATTGAAAGCGGTTGTCCCCGGCGGATCCTCGACACCTGTTCTGCTTCCGGAAGAAATTGACGTGGCCATGGATTTTGATTCCGTGGCAAAAGCAGGTTCGATGCTCGGCTCGGGCGGCGTCGTAGTGCTCGACGACACGACCTGCATCGTCAAGTTCGCACTGCGGACGATCAAGTTCTATCAGCACGAAAGTTGCGGNNCCCTGCCGCGAAGGCACCGACTGGCTCAAGAAGACGTTGACGCGCTTCCATGCGGGCGCGGGCGTTAAGAAAGACATCGACAACATTTATTATCTCGCCGAGAACATGCTGGGAAGAACGTTTTGCCCGCTCGGCGATGCGGCGGCGATGCCGACCATGGCGTTCGTGAAAAAGTTCAGAAAAGAGTTTGAAGACCATTTGGATGGGAAACCGTGTCCGTTCGAGAAGTCAGCGGAAGCGGTGATGGCTTGAAAAACAGTCGCTGGTCGTTAGTCATTCGTCGTTGGCAAGTTCAAGTAAACGCCAACGGTCTTTGCCAGCGACCAATGACCAACGACGAACGACGATTCTATGCCTGACGTGAATCTCACTGTCGATGGAAAGAAGATCACGGCCCCGGCCGGATCGTTGCTGATCGACGCCTGCAAGAACGCGGGCATCGAAGTGCCCTCCTTCTGTTATTACCCCGGCCTTTCGCTGCAGGGCGCGTGCCGCATGTGCGTGGTGAAAATCGAAAAGATGCCCAAGCTCCAGACCGCCTGCACCACCGGGGTCAGCGAAGGCATGATCGTCACGACCGACAGCGACGAAGTCCGCCAGGCCCGCAAGGCGATGCTTGAGCTGTTGCTCGGCAATCATCCGCTCGACTGCCCGGTGTGCGATGCCGGCGGCGAATGCGAATTGCAGGACATGACATTCGCGTACGGCGCATCCGAATCCAAATTCGCCGAGGCCAAGAACCATAAGGAAGAGCAGCAATGGTCGCCGGTGGTCTACTTCGACCGGCCGCGCTGCATCCTTTGTTATCGCTGCGTGCGCGTGTGCGGCGAGGGCATGGATGTTTGGGCGCTGGGGGTGCAGAACCGCGGTGTCAGCTCGATCATCGCGCCGAATCAAAACGACCACCTCGAGTGCGAAGAATGCGGCATGTGCATCGACATCTGCCCGGTCGGCGCGCTCACTTCCGGCACGTATCGCTATAAGACCCGTCCCTGGGAAATGAACCACGTCGACACCGTCTGCACACACTGCGGCGACGGCTGCAAGACCACTCTTGGCGTGCGCCGGTCCGAAACCGGCATGGAGATTGTCCGCGGCGACAATCGCGACAAGAGCGGGATCAACGGCGATTTCCTTTGCATCAAGGGCCGCTATGCCTTCGATTTTGCGCACAGCGAAGAGCGGCTGACGCAGCCACTGATCCGCAAAGATGGCAAGCTGGTGCCGGCCTCGTGGGAAGAAGCAATTGAGCTGGTCGGCAAGCGCTTTGCCGAGGTTCGCGACAGCGTTCTGGAAAACGCCGGCGGCGCGGCCATCGGCGTCATCGGCTCGACGCGCACCACCAACGAAGAAAACTATCTGCTCTCCAAGTTCGCGCGTGTGGTCCTGAAGACAAACAACGTCGATCATCATCGCACCGCGGACTTCCCTGCCCTGGCGGCAGCCCTGCATGGCAAGCCGGGAAAGACAGCTTCCATGCGCGACGTGCTGAACGCACCCGCCATTCTTTTGGTTGGCAACGACCCGACGAATCAGCATCCGCTGCTGGCCTGGCAGATTCGAACCAATGTGCGCCTGCGCCGCGCGAAGCTCTACGCCATCAACTCGGCTCCGATCAAGTTGCGGCGGCAAGCTGCGGGGTTTGGCCTGCTTCCGGCTGGTGTGGAAGCGAAAGCGTTAGCGTTCCTCGCGGGCGATGACTTGCAACTCGACTCGCTTGTCACCGACATGACGAACCGCGACGCATGGATCGCTCTGCGCGATAAGCTTCGTGCTGAACAAAATCTGGTCATCGCCTTCGGCTCCGAACTGCGCGGTGCGGATATCGAAAAGGTGGTGGGTTTTGCTTCTTCGTTCGCCGGCGCCAAGCTGATCTGCCTCGCCGATTACGCCAACTCCCGCGGCGCGAGCGATATGGGCCTCTATCCCGATCTGCTCCCCGGCTACGAGCCAGTCTCGGGCGCTCCCAAATTCCAGCAGGAGTGGGGCCCTCTGCCGGCCGAAAAGGGCTTGAGCCTGCCTGCGATGGTCGAGGCAGCGAAAGCCGGCAAGCTAAAGGCTCTATACGTCGTTGGCTCGAATCCCGTCGGCCGCCTTGGCATTGACCCGTTTACATTTTCGAAGAGCTTCGTGGTTGTTCAGGACATGTTTCTGACCGAAACCGCCAATATCGCCGACGTGGTTTTGCCCGCGGCCAATGCCTACGAAAAAACGGGCACATGCACCAGCACATGTGGCGACCTGCAACTGGTGAAGAAGGCCGGCGAGGTCAGCGGGCCGAAACCCGACTTCGAGATGATCGTCCGCATCGCCGATGCCATGGGCTTCGAGGTGCGCGGGTTAGTTCCCTTTGGCGGCGGCACACACGCCGACATGGGGCAAACGCGCGGCGCGCAGTCGGGAGAAGCGGATCGGCACGCGGTCTGGCTCGAAGCGCACAACCTTGAGCCGAAGATGACGCCGTTTGACCCGATGGCGATTCTCGATGAAATTCAGCGCGTGGTCGCAGGATATGATGTTTCCCGCATCAACCTGCTGGCCGGCAACGATCAACATTTGGAAATTGCCGCGAGTGGAGCTAGCGTCGCCCACGACCCGAAACTCATCGCTCCGGCAAACAACGATCTTTTTAGCTCCGGTACGTTGGGACGGTATTCCAAGGCTCTGAATTCGGTAATGGAGAACAAATCTGCCGACTCTGAAGTTGCGGCGGACTAGAACACAGGGAAAAGCACGCGGGCGAGGGCGCCCGCGCCACACAAAAGAAAGACGGAAGATTCGTTGAGCATAGCGACGTTTCTCATCATCTCGATCATTAAGTCCATCGCCGTAATCGGCGTGTTGTTGACCGCGGTCGCTTACAGCGTCTGGTTGGAACGCAAGGTCTCGGCGCACATCCAGAACCGCTGGGGCCCCACCCGCGTCGGGCCGTTCGGCCTCCTGCAACCGCTGGCCGACGGCGCAAAATTCATTTTTAAAGAAGATCTGACGCAGCCGCACGTGTATAAGCCGCTCTACATTGCGGCGCCAATGATCGCGATGATCTTCGCCATCACGTCGATCTCCGTCGTGCCGTTCGGCAACTCGATCTATATCCCGGAAACCCACGTTGGTCATTTGTTTACGATCCCGGAGATCGATACACCTCTCGAGATTACCGATCTCAACATCGGCCTCCTGTTAATTCTTGGCGTTACATCGATGGGAGTTTATGGGGTCGCGCTGGCGGGGTGGGCTTCGAATAACAAGTACTCCCTGCTAGGCGGCCTGCGCGCGAGTGCGCAGATGATCAGCTATGAAGTCTCGCTGGGCCTCTCCCTGATCCCCGTGTTAATCAAATCGGGGAGCTTCAGTCTGCGTACGATTGTCGAATCGCAGGCGCATCTTCATTGGAACGTCTGGTCGTGCCCAGTCTGGTATGTTCCATTGGGTCCGATTGCGTTCTTTACGTACTTGATTTCCGCCTATGCGGAAACCAACCGCACACCTTTCGATCTGCCGGAAGCGGAATCCGAATTGGTTGCCGGCTACCACACGGAATACAGCGCCATGAAGTTCGCCATGTTCTTNNATGTTCTTCATGGCCGAATACGCGAACATGGTCACGGTGGCATGTCTCGCCACGCTCTTGTTTTTCGGCGGATGGCTCGGCCCGGTTTTCGGTCCACCCATCCTGGCGATGGTGCTGCCCATTCTCTGGTTCTGTCTGAAGGTTTTCTTTTTTATGTTTTTGTACGTTTGGGTCCGCTGGACTTTGCCTCGCTTCCGCTATGACCAACTCATGGCGTTTGGCTGGAAGGTTCTGTTGCCCCTGGCGGTTGCGAACATCGTGCTTACGTCGCTGTACGTGGCGTTGACGTCGTAAATGCAGCTGCTGGCCACTAGCTTCTAGCTAGTGGCCAGCAGCTAGTAGCTCGGTTCAATATGCTGCACTTAATTTTATTTCTCTTTTTCGGCCTGCTTTGTGTGGCGGGAGCGATCAACCTGCTGGCGCAGAGCCATCCCATCAACAGCGCTCTTTCGCTGATCGTGGTGATGGGATCGCTGGCCGCTGAATATCTGCTGCTCGGCGCCGAGTTCCTGGCAGCCGTGCAGGTCATCGTCTACGCCGGCGCGATCATGGTGCTGTTTGTCATTACCATCATGCTGCTCAACGCCGGTGCCGAGGAGCGCACCAAAGGTAGCCGCGTTGCCATTCTGCTCGGCGTTCCTGGCGCTGTCATCGGCGCCGTACTCGTCGTCTGGACTCTGCTGTTTCGCTCCAACACCTCGGCGGTCACTATTGGTGCCTTACCCGGTGGCCCGCAGGAAATTGCGCGTCTGCTGTTCCACCAGTTTCTGCTGCCTTTTGAAATCACTTCCGTCCTGATTCTGATTGCCATCATGGGCGCGGTGGTTCTGGCAAGCCGGCCCGACGCTGTGGCCAAGCGGCACCACACCGAAGCCCCCAAAGCAATGCCCGAACTGGTCGGCGCGGGAAAGGAGCACTAATGGAAACAATTCCCCTTTCCTACTACCTGGTGCTGAGTGGAATCCTGTTTGTGTGCGGCGTGCTCGGTTTTCTTATCAAGCGCAACATCATCACCATTTTCATGTCGATCGAGCTCATGCTTAATGGCGTGAATCTTTCGTTCGTGGCCTTTGCGGCCCAATGGCACTCGCTCAGCGGACAAGTCTTCGTCTTCTTTGTAATGGTGGTCGCCGCGGCTGAGGCGGCTGTTGGCCTGGCCATCATCATCGCGGTTTATCGCACTCGTGAAACTTTGAACGTAGACCAGGTGAACCTGCTCAAGCTATGACGCCGAACCCGTATCTCTGGCTCATTCCGCTCCTTCCGCTCGCCGGGGCGGCCATCAATGGCTTCTTCGGACGCCGGTCGTCCAAGAAGGCGATTTCGGCGATCGCGCTCACGTTCTGCGGCGGAGCGTTCCTGCTGGCGCTGTGGATCGCCATTGGATTTTCCTCTGCCTCAGCTCCTTATTATTTCGATCTCGCCCACTGGCTGCGCTCGGGCGACTTTCACGCGGACTTCAGTTTCTATCTCGATCAGCTTTCACTTGTGATGATGCTGGTCGTCACCGGCGTCGGCTTCCTCATCCACATCTACTCGGTCGGCTATATGTGGGACGACGACGGGTACTACCGCTTCATGGCGTACCTGAATCTGTTCATGTTTTTCATGCTGACGCTGGTGCTGGCCAAGAACTACCTGATGATGTTCATCGGCTGGGAGGGCGTCGGCCTCGCCTCCTATCTTCTGATCGGTTTCTGGTTCACCAAGGATTCTGCGGCCGCCGCCGGCAAAAAAGCATTTATCGTCAACCGCATCGGCGACTTCGGATTTCTGATCGCTCTGTTTCTGATGATCCAGCACTTCGGCACGCTCGACTTCCCGGCGCTGTTTGCAAGGATTCAGCCGATCACGCCAGAGACAGCCGGTGCCGGTCTGCTGACTGCGATTGGCTTGTTGCTCATGGTGGGAGCCTGCGGCAAGTCCGCCCAGATTCCACTCTACGTCTGGCTGCCTGACGCGATGGAGGGCCCCACTCCGGTTTCGGCCCTGATTCACGCGGCCACCATGGTGACCGCCGGCGTATACATGGTTGCGCGGTCGCACGTGATTTTTGAGCGCGCGCCCACCGCTTTAACTGTCGTTGCCATCATCGGCACGCTTACTGCGATCTTCGCCGCCACCATCGGCATCGCCCAAACTGACATTAAGAAGGTCCTGGCTTACTCGACCGTCTCGCAACTCGGCTACATGTTCATGGCTTGCGGCGTGGGAGCCTTCTCGGCCGGGATCTTCCACCTGATGACGCATGCCTTCTTCAAGGGACTGCTCTTCCTCGCGGCCGGTTCGGTCATCCACGGCATCGGCGGCGAACAGGACATGCGCAAAATGGGCGGCCTTCGCCTCTACATGCCCTGGACTTTCTCCGTGATGGGCATTGCCACGCTTGCCATCGCCGGCATTCCGCCGCTCGCTGGCTTCTGGTCGAAGGACGAGATCCTCGCCCAGGCATTCAACACAAGCTGGGTCTACTGGCTCATCGGCGTTGTGACTGCCTTCATCACGTCCTTCTATATGTTCCGTTTGATGTACATGACTTTCGGCGGCGATTATCGAGGCGCGCCGGCTCACGATGCGCACGACAGCCACGGACACGGCCACGGTCATGGCGAGCCGCATGAGAGCGCATGGATCATGCTCGGCCCATTAGTCGTTCTCGCCATCCTATCGGTGTTCGGAGGCTTCGTTGGCTGGGGAAACCACTTCGAACATTTCCTCGATCCAGTCTTCAAAGCGGCCGCGGAGCCTGGAGTTCAGGAGCCGATTCGCGAAGCCGGAGGGAAGGCTCTGGAGTACATACTGATGGGCATTTCGGTCAGCGTGGCAGCGCTCGGCTGGCTGCTCGCTCACTTGCTCTACAGCAGCCGCCCGCAACTCCCGGCGCGCATTGCCGACAGTCTCGGCGGCCTGTACAAGGCCGTCGCCAACAAATACTACGTCGACGAACTTTACGCGCTGTTGTTCGTCAAGCCCTTGGTCGATGGCTCGACAACGATTCTCTGGCATGGCGTAGATCAGGGCGTAATCGACGCTGCCGTTAACGACTCCGCCGACGCAGCGCGCCACGTTTCTGACGAGGTACGACACATGCAATCCGGCAACCTGCGGTCGTACGCCGGATGGGTCGCTGCCGGGGGAGCGCTCGTAATCGCCTACATGGTCTGGATGGGGGTGCGCGGATGAATACCTCAGCTTTCGACCCGATCATTCTTTCTCTGGTCACCTTCATCCCGGCAATCGGCGGGGTGCTGATCCTGCTGATCCCGCGCCGGGATCGCGATATTAAGGTCTTCGCGCTCGTCATCACGCTGCTGGCCTTCGTGGCGTCGCTGCACTTGCCGGTACACCTGCACCGCAATCAGCCCGGCTTCCAATTCGAGATCGACCAGCCCTGGATCACCAACCCCAACATCCACTACCACATGGGCATCGACGGCATTTCTGTCTGGCTCATCGTGCTCACCACATTCCTTACGCCGCTGTGCGTGCTGATCTCCTGGACCTCGATCCATGGACGCGTGAAAGAGTTTTTCATCCTCCTGCTGTTGCTCGAAACCGCTCTGATTGGCGTCTTCACTGCGCTTGACCTGTTCCTCTTCTACTTCTTCTGGGAAGCAACCCTGATCCCGATGGCGCTGCTGATCGGCATGTACGGCCACGGACGCAAGGTTTACGCAGCCGTGAAGTATTTCCTCTTTACGATGATCGGCTCGATGTTCATGCTGGCGGCAATCATCTGGCTCTATGCCAAGACGGGCAGCTTCGACTTCGCCGTGATTCAAAGCGCGATTCGCAGCGGCAGCGTGCCTGGCTTCACCAACGCTTCGCTGTGGCTCTTCCTCGGCTTCTTCATTGCGTTTGCGGTCAAGGTTCCGCTCTTCCCGCTTCATACCTGGCTGCCCGATGCACACGTCGAGGCGCCAACCGCCGGCTCGGTTTTGCTCGCCGGCGTACTACTAAAGATGGGCACGTACGGCTTGCTGCGGTTCAATCTTGGCTTGTTCCCCGATCAGGCTCACCACAACGCACCTTGGATCATGGTGCTGGCTCTGATCGGCATCATCTACGGCGCGCTGGTTTCGCTCGTGCAGCCCAACATGAAAAAGCTGATTGCCTACTCCTCGGTCAGCCACTTGGGCTTTGTTGTTCTTGGAATCTTCAGTTTCACCACGGCGGGACTGAATGGCGCCATGTTCGTCATGCTCGCGCACGGCGTCGCCACTGGCGGCCTCTTCATGCTGGCGGGCATTCTCTACGAACGCCGCCACACCTACGAGATCTCCGAATTCGGCGGCCTGGCAACGCCTATGCCGAAATACGCGACATTCTTCTTAGTCGCCGTTCTTGCCTCGGTCGGCCTGCCTCTCATGAATGGCTTCATTGGCGAGTTCCTCGTTTTGAGCGGCGCATTCCAGGCCAGGCCTATCTATGGAATCCTGGCCGCAACCGGCGTAATTTGGAGCGCGGGTTACCTGCTTTGGATGTACCAGCGTGTCTTCTATGGTCAGGTCAAGCATGAGGTGAACAAGACGCTGCCCGACCTCAACCTGCGCGAAAAAACTGCGCTTGCTCCCATCGCGATCGCAGCCTTGGTCATGGGGGTTGCGCCTCTCCTATGGCTGGGCGCGATTGATCCCGCCGTGCAGGCCGCGCTCGCACCCTTCACCCAACTGACGGCCAAGGTGATAGGACAATGACAGCCGCGATGATTGTTCATTTCCTGCCCGCCTTGCAGCTGCCGATGGCCATCGCGGCGCCGCCCGCCGAGGACTACCTCCGCATCCTGCCCGAGCTGGTGCTTTCAGTTTTCGGCATGATCATAATGGTGGTGGATCCGCTGCTCGACGAGGACCGCAACCAGAAACCGCTGGGCGCGATCGCGCTGATCGGCACGCTCGCTGCGCTTCTCTCCACCTTCGTGATGGCGCGTCATGACGGCCTTGCCTTCTCGGGCATGGTGCGCGTCGACAGCTTCAGCGTGTTCTTCCACGTGCTGGTGACCGCAATTGCCGCAGTCGTCGTCCTCAGTTCGTACGAATACATGGCGGTGCAGCGCATCCGCGCCNNATTTTCATCGCGCTTGAGATTTCTTCTATCTCCACCTACGTTCTCGCCGGTTTCCGGCGCCGCGATGCCGCCAGCAGCGAATCATCGCTCAAGTATTTCCTGCTCGGATCGTTTGCCACGGCGTTCTTCCTTTATGGCGTTGCTCTGATGTTTGGCGCCACAGGGTCCACCAACATCTCCGTCATACGCGCATCGCTCAGCTCCGGCAACCACGACCTTCTTCCCTATGTCGCGACCGCCTTGATGTTCATTGGCCTGGGATTCAAGGTGGCCGCTGCCCCCTTCCATGTCTGGGCTCCCGACGTTTACGAAGGCGCGCCCGCGCCCGTCGTCGGCTTGATGTCTACCGGCCCCAAGGCCGCTGCCTTCGCGGTGCTGCTGCGCGTGTTGATCGAAACCAAAGCGCCGGGCTGGTTCTGGCTGATTTGGGTTTCGGCAGCCCTTTCCATGACGCTCGGCAATCTGGGCGCCCTGGTTCAAAACAACGTCAAACGNNGCGTTTGCCGTCGTCAGCCATTTTGCGAACGCCGAAGAAAAATATGTGACGCTGGAGGACTACGCGGGCCTCGGAGCCAAATCGCCGGTGCTGGCCGCGACGTTCACCTTCTTTCTGATGTCCCTGATCGGCATCCCGATCACTGGCGGCTTTTTCGCCAAGTTCTACGTGTTGAATTCGGCCCTCAAGTCGGGCTTAGTGGGCCTGGCAATCATCCTCGTGCTGAATAGCGCGGTCGGGGCTTATTACTACCTGCGTATCATTGTCATGATGTACATGCGCGAACCCCGCGGCGACGTTCCCGTCACCGCGCCGCCGCCGGCTGCGGTTCTGGCGATGACGATATGCCTGCTGGCCACACTTTATCTTGGTGTGTTCCCCGGTCGAGTTCTCGATTTCACCGCCCAGTCCGCGCATCAACTCGTGGAGATTACGCCTACGCCAACTGTCTTTCCGCTCGGCCAGTAGGTCGTGCATCCGACAGACCACCATGCCGTTCCCCCTGTCCCGCGCGGTTTTTCGCTCCCTTCATTGCGGTGGAAATACTGTGATTTCGCTGTTTGACAATCGCTTGGGGAGGCGGCATTATACCTACAACGAATTTTCCCAAGGCAGTTTGTTGATGGATTGTGGAGGTCCTATGCTTCAGTATTTCCGCGAAATATCGTCCGACGAGCAAGGACAAGACATCGCCGAATATGCCGTGATGCTGGCCGTAATCCTGGTACTGGTGATTGGCACGGTGCGCCTGATCGGAAGCAACGCCAATAATGCGTTCTCCCAGGTCGCCAGTTCTCTGCAGTAGCTTTGCGAGCTCAACGGCTCAGCCCTCTTCGCATGCGAGTGTACTTTCGATGACCCGATTTGGCACCTTCGGTTTTTTCGGCCGCTATTGGTTTTCCCCTGCGGCGGAGGTGCAGAACCGGAGCCAGTCGGAACTGTAGACAGCTCAAAAGTTCCACCGAAGCCGCGACAAAATCGCGGCCTTTTTATTTTTCAGCTCTCAGGAAGGATCTTCTGGCCATGATCGTCAACATGTCCGATAGTGCGACCGAACAACAGATCGACCACATCATCCAGCGCATCCGCGAAGCCGGCTTTCAGCCTCATGTCACCCGCGGCACCGAGCGCACCATTGTAGCCGCCGTCGGCAGCAATGGCCGGCGCCACGAAATCGAAGCGCTCTCCGTGGCGCCCGGCGTGGACACCGTCGTCGCCATCGCCCAGCCCTTCAAACTAGTCAGCCGCCAAGCGCGGCCCGATTCGTCTGTGGTCGATGTGGGAGGAATCAAAATCGGCGGCCCGGAAGTCGTGGTCATTGCCGGCCCGTGTTCCGTCGAATCGCGCGAGCAATTGTTCGAAACCGCCCGGGGAATCAAGCGCGCCGGCGCCACTATGTTGCGCGGCGGCGCCTACAAACCCCGCACTTCGCCGTATGAGTTCCAAGGCTTGGGAATGGAGGCGCTGAAGATTCTCCGCGAAGCCCGCGACCTTACCGGCTTGCCGGTTGTGACTGAGGTCATGAGTACCGAGGATGTCGACCTCATCTGCGAATACGCCGACATGCTCCAGGTAGGCGCGCGCAACATGCAGAATTTCGCCTTGCTCCGCAGACTTGCCACGATCAACAAGCCCATCTTGCTCAAGCGCGGCCCCTCCGCCACTGTAAAGGAGTGGCTTCTGGCCGCCGAATACCTGCTCTCGGGCGGCAACCACCAGGTCGTTCTTTGTGAGCGTGGTATTAAGACCTTTGAAACGGGAACCCGCAACACCATGGATCTGGCCGCCGTCGCGCTCGCCAAGGAACTCTCCCATCTGCCCGTCATCGCCGATCCCTCGCACGGAACCGGCAAGCCGAGCTTGATTGGAATGGTTTCCCGCGCGGCGATCGCCGTCGGAGCCGACGGGCTCATTATTGAAGTGCACCGCTGTCCTGAGCGGGCCCTTTCCGACGGAGCCCAGTCCCTCGACATCCCGCAGTTCGCGCGCGTGATGCACTCGCTCGGTGACCCGTTACGTCCAGTGCTGGCTGTCGGCGAACGCCCGACGCAGGCTTAGAGAAATTGTGAGGACATGATAAAACAGGGCCGCCGGTTCGCCTGAAACTCTATCAGGCCTGAGCCGACTGCCCTGTTCGAAGGTGGAGGAACACTTCGTTTGAAATCAACTGCCAATCTCTTGGTTTCGAGCACATTACTCCGATTTCTGTGCTCCGTTGGGCCAGCCCATCGATTCCAGGCGTCTTGCTCTTACCGGAGCCGGAACTCGTCGTCTGGGCAATTCGGACGGCTGGGAGGGCACAGCGGCATGGGGCCGTCCTGGAACTTCGGGACCGATGCGTATGCGAATGTGCCCACCAGACCTACCAACAGCAGTAACGCCCTCAGGGAACGCTTCATTTGGATTTTCATTGCCTTGTCTCCTTTTGCCTGGGATTTGCTAACCATGCCATTGTTTAAGCATGCTTTTGGCCAAACTCTTCGGCGTTTTGCAGGCTCGCTTGGTAAGCACTCTAAACGACTGAGCCATAATAAGATGCGCTATCTTCGCCGATCTTGCATGTGAAAACGCTCATGGAGATCGTCGGCCCGGAACCTAACAGACATGTTAGGCGACCTAACGAGATTGTTAGGTTAAGCACGCCTTGCCCATGCGCACTCAGCTGTCATGTAGTGAGACGCGAGCGTGTGATAGCGTTTCCGGGGAATCTGACGTGGCGTGGCGGAGATGTAGAGGAACTGCGAGGACAAAAAAACAGGGCCGCCGCTTCGCCTGAAAGTCCTGCCAGGCTTGAGCCGGCTGCCCTGTTCGAAGGTGGGAGGAACACATCGATTCCAGGCGTCTTGCTCTTACCGGAGCCGGAACTCGTCGTCTGGGCAATTCGGACGGCTGGGAGGGCACAGCGGCATGGGGCCGTCCTGGAACTTCGGGACCGATGCGTATGCGAATGTGCCCACCAGACCTACCAACAGCAGTAACGCCCTCAGGGAACGCTTCATTTGGATTTTCATTGCCTTGTCTCCTTTTGCCTGGGATTTGCTAACCATGCCATTGTTTAAGCATGCTTTTGGCCAAACTCTTCGG
>PLHN01000050.1 GCA_003139975.1 Acidobacteriaceae bacterium | reverse complement strand
ATGCTGCATTCGATCATCCGGCAGTTCCTGGGATCGGTGCAATGGGGAGAGCTTGACTATCTGGTCATTGATCTTCCGCCGGGAACCGGCGACGTGGCGCTTTCGCTCATCCAGACGGTGCCGCTGACCGGTGCGATCGTGGTTTCCACGCCTTCCGATGTGGCCTTGCAGGACGCGCGCAAAGCCATCGAGATGTTTCGGCAGATGAAGGTCGACATTGTGGGCGTGGTCGAGAACATGAGTTACTTTGTGTGTCCGCATTGCCAGCATGAGATCGACATCTTCTCGCGCGGCGGCGCGGAGACGATGGCAAAGCAGTTCGACGTCGCTTTCCTTGGCAGCATCGAACTTGATCCGGAGATTCGCAAGGCGGGAGACGGCGGAAAGCCGGCGGTGCTGCAGGGCGAAGACTCGCCGCATGCGAAATCGCTGTTCGAATTTGCGCGCAAAGTGGTGGCGAGGGTCGAAGAGATCAAGGCGAGCAGCTCGCAGGGCGTGGTCCAGATTCAGTAGACGTTGTCTGCGGATCGCAGCCGTGCTCTGGCGCAGCCTGCGCAAATATCGTTCGAAGCATTCGTTGCCATTCCTCTTGCTAAGGTTTGGCTGCGCGAAACCTCGTCAGACGATACATCGTATCCGCTGCTTCGTCGTTCGTTACCAGACTTGCAACCATTTCCCCGAACGCGGGACCGTGCTTGAAGCCGTGTCCCGAGCCGCCTCCAATAATCCAAACGTTGTCATTCCGCGGATGGCGATCGAGGATGAAATTGCGGTCGGTCGTATCTTCGTATTGACAGACGCGCGTCTCGACCAGTGGCGCGTCTTTCATTCCCGGAAAACGGTATGCAAGATAACGCTGCGCTTCGGCCAGGCGATCCGGGCTGACCAGTCGCTGACCATTCGTGGGATCGAATTCCGGGCCGCGCGTGTCGTCGGCCATTTTGAAGCCGCGTCCCTGATTTCCGGGAATGCCGTACATAAAGTGATCGCTGTGATCGGCCCAGACGGGAATGTTGGCTTCGTCGTAGCGCGAATCGCCCGCTGGAGGCCCGAAGAAAAACACATCTTGTTTCGTCGCGACAAAATGCGGCCCAATCGTTTGCGGAAAAAGTTTGCCGAGCCACGGACCGCACGCGAAAACGTAACGGTCGCCCGCGAGCGTGGATCCATCCGATAGCGGCAGCTCCTTCCACGCGCCACTGTCGAGTTCCTGCGTGCCTAGTTGGTTCGGCGCCTGGTTCGGCACAACCGCTGCCTGCCGATACGCGCCGCCTTCGGCGATGAAATGCTCGACCACGGCTTGCGCTGAGGCGCGAGCCAGCAGGTATCCGCTTTCGGGTTCGTAGATTCCCCATTCGACGTTGTCGAAATTGATTTGTGGCCAGCGCCGGGCCATCTCTCCGGTCGAAAGCTGCTCGAACGGAATGCCGGCTTCTTTGAGCAGCGGCAGCGAGCCGCGTTCGAACTCGCCTGTGCCCTCGACCATCCACAAGACACCGATCGGAAAGAAAACTTTCTGCTTCCACTGCGCCTGGTTTTCCTTCCAGAGTTCGAGGGCGCGGGCGGCCAGTTTCGTATAGGGCTGATCGGGGCCGTAAGCGCCTCGAATCACGCGGGTCTCGCCGCCGGACGAGGAGCGTGAATTTCCTGGGCCCCAGGCATCGAGGAGCGTGACCCGTGCGCCGGCACGCAAAAGGTAGAGAGCAGTCCAGCCGCCGAAGGCTCCTGCGCCGATCACGACAATATTGGGTTTGGCGAGCATGCCGCGCAGTATATCGTGACCTTTAGGACCGGTAGCTATCTAGCTGCCGCCACCACCCTTGACATTCGCCTCTTCTTCGCCTATGCTGCGCGCATGGCGATCACTCGGCGGCAACGTGAACTCTATGACTTCCTTTCGCGCTTTGTGAGCGAGAAGGGATACTCCCCTTCGTTTGAAGAGATCAAGGACGCGATGGGGCTTAATTCCCTGGCCACGGTTCACAAGCACGTCACCAATCTGGAAAAAAAGGGACTGCTGACGCGCGGCTACAATCAAAGCCGGTCGATCGATCTGCTGCCTCCGCGGGGAAAGCTGAAGCAGTCGATGGCGGTGAATACGGGCGTGGTGCTGCCGCTGGTGGGCCGGATTGCGGCGGGGCGTCCGATTGAGGCGGTCGAGAACCCGGAGACGATTTCGCTGGCGGATTTCGTGCGCTCGAAGGAAGTATTTGTGCTTGAAGTGCGGGGCGAATCGATGCAGGACGAGGCGATTTTGAACGGCGATTATGTGCTGGTGGAGAAGACGAAGACGGCGCACAACGGCGACATTGTGGTCGCTTTGATCGACAGCTCGGACGCTACCTTGAAACGCTTCTTCCGCGAGGGAGAGAACATCCGGTTGCAACCGTCGAACGCGGCGATGAAGCCGATTGTGGTGCCGGCGGCCTCGGTCGAGGTGCAGGGACGAGTGATTGGGGTGCTGCGGAAGTACTGAGGCGGCGTTGGGAGATTAGCAGTCCGATTGCAGAATCGGATTGCAGAGGTCAGAGGTCAGATTGGAGAGGTTAAAACCCTTGGGGCCCGCCGCGTAGCTGAATGCGGAGGCTTTTATCTCTGCAATCCGACCTCATACCCCTAAATACCGCTTAACCGATATGGCGGTCGAGCGCTTTCTGAATGTCGTCTTTCGAGCGAT
Source organism: Acidobacteriaceae bacterium (assembly GCA_003139975.1). Classification (GTDB taxonomy): domain Bacteria; phylum Acidobacteriota; class Terriglobia; order Terriglobales; family Acidobacteriaceae; genus Acidiflorens. The sequence goes on along the minus strand of PLHN01000050.1, from coordinate 5,164 downwards.
AGCCAACCAGCTGCTCGACGACCTGTCCGTTCTTGAAAACGAGCAGAGTCGGAATGCCAGTGACTTTGTAGCGCATGGGCGTGGCGCCGTTGCGGTCAACATCCATTTTGCCAACCGTGACCTTGCCCTGATACTCGGTAGCAAGTTCTTCGACGATGGGGGCGATGGCGCGGCAAGGGCCGCACCAGGCAGCCCAGAAATCTACCAGTACGGGCTTGTCGGACTTCAATACATCCGAATCAAAATTTGCGTCGGTAACCTCGACGATGGTGCTCGTTGCCATTCATCCTCCAAGTGTTTTTGGATTCTCCCCGGCGGACAAGATCGTTCGCGCGGGATAACCTATCTATCCTAGCACTCACAATTAGATGCCGGGGAATCGCGGAGGTCGCAAACGGCGGTGCGGTGGAAAGCGGCGCGGGAGGACCGGAATAATCCCTCGGGGCCTGCATTATTGCCCGTTCTTCCCAGCGCGGCAGCACTGGGCTAATCTGGATCGTCCCTGCGGGACGGGAATCGTATGCGAAGCGATCTCGACAATCTGCGCGTGGTGCTGGTGGCGACGCGGAACCCGCTGAACATCGGTGCGGCCGCGCGCGCGATGAGTAATTTTGGGGCGCGGCATTTGCGGCTTGTCCATCCTTATGAAGTGGCATTCCGGGAGGCGCGGTCAGCCGTCGGGGCCGGGGAACTGATGGCCAGCGCGAAGGAGTATGGAACCGTAGCCGAAGCGGTCGCGGATTGTGGGCTCGTCGTGGGAACGACGGCGGCCGGACGGCGCGAGTTGCAGCACGAACTGCGGCGGCTGGAACAGGGCGGCCGGACGATCCGCAAGCAGCTGGGCGCGGGACGGGTGGCATTGCTGTTTGGGTCGGAGAAAGTCGGGCTTTCGAATGAAGATATGAGCCATTGCCACTGGCTGATGCGGATTCCAACACGCGCGGGGCATGGTTCAATGAATCTGGGGCAGGCGGTTGCCATCTGCCTGTATGAACTGGCGCGCTCGGGAAAGATCACGACGGCTAAGAATGGCAAAGCTGTCGCCACGGCGGCTGACTTGGAGCGGCTGACGCAAGTCTTGTTCGAAGCGCTCGGCGTGAGCGGGTACGTGAAACCGCGTGTGGCGGCGGCCACCGAGGCCAAGCTGCGGCGGATGGTGCGGCGCATGAATCTGAGTGATGCCGATGCAGAACTCTGGCTGGGAATACTGCGGCAGATCCAATGGAAGCTGGGCACGGCGGAATCCGGGGCCGCCCCGAAGAAAGACTAATTCCCCTTAACACAATTTGTTGAGTTGTGAGTTGTGCAGACGCCCCAGGTTCCCTTCGCAAGTCAACCTATGTAATCCCCACAATTGCGCTAACGGATGCCAATTCCAGCAGTCGAATGAGAAGGCGGCAACGGCCAACGTTCATCCTTGTTTTTGGCCGCCTCGGGGGTGCGGAAATGCGTATGCTGCTCGACACCTTCTGCCAGACTTTGCGCACGCTTTGGGCGCATAAGCTGCGGTCGTTTCTCACCATGTTTGGAATCGCCTGGGGCGTCGGCTCCCTGTTGCTGCTGGCCGGTGTGGGCGAAGGATTCCGCAACGGAAACCGCAAGCAGCTTGAGACCTTCGGCAAGAACATCATCTTTTTTTTTGGCGGCCGCACGCCGGCAGTCGAGGGCAGCTTCAACTCCATGAAGTGGTTCAATCTGACGTATGACGACTATCTGGCGATCAAGAACGAGTCGAAGCTTGCGCTCCATATTTCGCCGCTCATCGCGCGCGACGACATTCGCGCGGTTAGCGATTACACGAGCACGAATGGGCAGGTCTCGGGAGTGCCGGCTATCTATAGCCAGGTGCGCACGATTCCGCTCGCCGTCGGGCGCTGGATTAACGACGACGACGATGCCGAGCGCCGGCGCGTATGCGTGCTGGGACGCGAAATGACGCGCAACATGTTTCCGGGCCGTCCGGCGGTCGGCAATACGATCCTGCTCAACGGCGTGCGCTTTCAGGTGATCGGCGTGCTCAACATGATCGGCCATGAAGAGCACAACGCGACCAATGTCCGTATTTTTATTCCATTCAGCACGATGCGCGAACTGTTTCCGCTGACGGGCGACAATTCGAAAGAGGGGAATGCCATTTCTTTTATCAATTATCAGCCGCGCAGTTTCGACGAAAACGAAACAACCAAAGATGAATTGCACCGCATTGTGGCGCGCAATCACGGCGGCTTCGATCCCACGGGCAAAGACATCTGGGAAGAATGGGACACGGTGAAGAACCAGAAAACGATGGGGAAAATCTTCACCGCAATGGACTGGTTCCTGGGCGGAGTTGGCCTTGTAACGCTGGCGCTGGGCGCGATCGGGATCGTAAACATCATGCTGGTCGCGGTGACCGAGCGGACGCGCGAAATCGGGCTGCGGAAAGCTCTGGGAGCGACGCACCGCAGCATCCTGTTTCAGTTCTTCCTGGAGGGCTCGTTCCTGACTTTGATCAGCGGCGTGGTTGGCGTGGGCGGCGCCATGCTCGTGATTCATCTCCTTTCGGGAGTGCAACTGCCACAGGGCTTCGACACACCGCGAATCGTGCCGGCCTCGGCGATCGGCGCTGTACTCTCGCTGGCGCTCGCGGGGATTACAGCCGGGCTTTATCCCGCGCGCAAAGCGGCGATGCTCGAACCGGTGGAGGCGCTGCGGCAGGAGTAACGAATGACTAAGGAGTGAGTGATGACAAGCGATCTCTTGCAGGAAGCTTACGGAGCGATGCTGCACAATCGGCGGCGCACGGCGCTGACCATGCTGGGAATGGCGTGGGGAATTGCGACGGTTGTGATCTTGCTCGCGTTCGGTTCGGGATTTGAGCGCGCTATCGATCTCATCTTCAGTTCCTGGGGAACCGACGTGATTGGAGTGTTTCCGGGACGAACATCGCTGCAGGCCGGCGGATCGAAAGCGGGCAGCGAGGTGTGGTTGAAGTTGGCCGACGTCGATTATGTCCGCAACGAAGTGCCCATGGCGAAAGGCGTCACGCCAGTCTTCGACAAGCAGAATGGCGTCACCATTCAGCACGACACGCGCACCTTCACCAATCTGTTCTTAACCGGCGTATACCCGGTCTACGAGCGCATTCGCGACTTCGAGGTAGCGAGCGGCCGCGGACTGGGCGAGCAGGACGAACTGGAGCATGCGCGCGTGGCCGTGATCGGCGACGAGGCCAAGCGGCGCTTGTTTTCAGGCGAGCAGGCTCTGGGCCAGACCATCCGCATCGCCGGCGTGAGTTTTCAGGTGATTGGCGTTTACCAGCACAAAGTGCAGGGCGGCGACGATAACGACAATAGCATGGTCGTAATCCCTTTTAGCACCATGGGCGATCTCTATGATACGCAGTACATCACCGGCATTCTGATGGACTACGACGGAGGCGATCACGCGCAGATCGCGCGCGTCGTGCGTAACGTGCTGGCGGGGCATCATAATTTCCGGCCCGACGATCGCAGAGCAGTCTTCATCGCGGACTTCAAACAGGACTTCGACGAATTCACCACCGTGACCACCGCGCTCAAGGCGCTGCTTGCTTTCATCGGCGCGCTGACTCTCGGGATTGGCGGCATCGGCCTGATGAATATCATGCTGGTATCGGTGCAGCAGCGAACGCGCGAGATCGGAGTAGAGAAGGCGCTGGGCGCGCACAAGCGCCATATCCTTTTTCAATTTCTCGCTGAGGCGCTGGCCATCACGTTTGCGGGGGGCGCCGCCGGAATCGGCATCGCGTACCTGATTTCTTGGGGCGTTGGCGCATTGCCGCTGATGAGCGCCTTCGGCGACAACCTGCAGGCCGGTGACATCCATCTGCAGATCAATCTGAGCAGCCTGGCGGTAGCGACGATCATTCTCAGTGTTGTGGGAATCCTGAGCGGGATGGTACCGGCAATCCGGGCCGCGCGGCTGGACCCGATTGAGAGCCTGCGCTACGAATAAAGCCTGGTCCTGCAAGGGCAGAAAATTTATTTGAACGGAATATCCGATTGCTTTGAAGTCCATCCGACGCTAGGCACCGAGCCCCAGAACCTTCGCACCGAGGGAATGTATTTTGTCATGTTCCCGGTCGGCTCGGTGCGGGCGAACACCTGGAAGCGCCAATTCAGTACATCCGCGACGTAGATGGTTTGATCGGGTCCCATCGCCATGAAGTGAGCCCACGCCATTTGGCCGGGCTTATGGCCAGGTTCGCCGAAGGCGCCGAGGACCTTGCCGTCCTGGTCCAATTCCACAATCCGGTCGTATCCCCCGTCAACCATCCAAACATGCTGATCGGGTGTAATTACCAGACCATATGGATAACCAACGTCGGTCCATTGTTTGATGAAGTTGCCTTCTGCATCAAAAATTTAGATCCGCTGATTTTCTCGATCGCCCACATAGACACGGCCTTCCTTATCGACGGCCACACTGTGCGGCAGATTGAATTCACCGGAACCCTTCCCGTATTTGCCCCATGCCTTGATGTAATTCCCGTCACGATCAAACTTGACGATTCGCGAATTGCCGTAACCATCCGCCACGTAGATATCGCCATTCTTCGCGAAAGCCACGTCTGCTGGCTTGTTGAAAAGCCAATTTGCCTCCGCGCCGGTATTAATTCTTCCAAGGACCAGCAGGACATTCCCGGACGAGTCCAATTTAAGGACCAGGTGATTGCCGTCGTCAGTCGTCCAAATATTGTCGTCAGGGTCTATGCGCAAGCCATGCGGATGTGCAAACAGTCCCTCGCCAATACTTTGAATGAAATTACCCTTCTCATCGTATTCTGCGAGCATTGGCTTTGCTCGTTGGAACAGAAATATGTGCCCTTTGGAATTCACTGCAACCCCTGAGCTTTCGCCGTTGCTCATACCTTTCGGGAACTTCAAGAAATTGTTAACGACCCTATAAGGAAGCTCTGGAACCGCTTGAAATGAAGCAGTCTTTCCTGAGGTGGTTTGCGTGCTGACATTGAGCGGGAAGAGCGCTACGCATGCGAGCGCGATTAGCAGCGACTTGTTCATGTTGACTCCGCCCAGTGGAACTGTGTCCGCAGTACTGTCAATTTTTGGGCGAGCGAAGTCTAACACAAGAAAATGGATCGTTCTACGAATCCGATGAAAGGCTGTCGTTAGCACATGATATG
>PLHN01000082.1 GCA_003139975.1 Acidobacteriaceae bacterium | reverse complement strand
CGGGAGGCAAGCCGCTGACGGAGAACTGGGCCGAGCACAAGAAGCAGGAACGGGCACTCGAGGAGCGCCATGCCGGCTAAGGTGCTCGACAGCTTCGCACTTATCGCCTACTTCCGCGACGAGCCGGGCGCGGAGACGATGGAAAATCTGCTCGTCTCCGCCGGCAAGAAGGACAGCCCGCTCCTCATGACCGATGTGAACTACGCCGAAGTGAAGTACTCCATTGTGAAGAAAGACGGCGCGGCGGCGTGGGCAGAAGCCGCGAAGGTCCTTCAGGGCCTGCCGATTGATTTTCATTCCACGACCCGCGCGCTGGCCGACGCCGCGGCCGATTTCAAGGCGCGTTTCAAATTGAGTTTGGCCGACGCCTTTGCCGCCGCGCTGGCAAAGGAAAGAAAGGCGGAACTCGTCACCGGCGATCTGGAATTCAAGGCGCTGGAAAGGGAAATCAAAGTTCAGTGGCTGAAGTAACCACAGCTTTCTTGTCCCGACTTGACATGTACTGTATGACCGTACATACTAGAGTGAGCGTTTCTCTCAGCCGCATCACGCGCGTGGTGCGAAACCGCAGGCAGCGCCCATGGTGGCTGTATCCGGACCGCAGGATCGCCAACCGCATTCAGCTTTGAGGGCTGGGTGCTCGTCGCGGAATGATCTGGAGGAACGCTTATGATTGCCCATTTTCGTCACAAAGGGCTAAAGCATCTCCATGATGAGGGCAGCGCCAAAGGGGTGCCGTCGGCGATGGCCGACAAGCTGCGCAAGCTTCTGTTCGCGCTCGAAACGGCCGAGACGGTGGAGCAACTTGGTCGCTTTCCCGGCTGGAGGCTGCACGCTCTGAAGGGCGACCTTAAAGGATGGTGGAGCTTGACCGTCACGGGAAACTGGCGGTTGATTTTCCGGTACGACGAGCGATCGAACGCCGCCAGCGATATCGACCTCGTCGATTACCACTAGATTGATTAGCGCCGTCGATTAGCACCAGGGAGACCGAAATGCCTATGAAGAAGCCGCCCCATCCGGGCGATTTGATAAGAACCGAAGTGATCGAAGCCCTCGGCCTGACCGTTTCGAAGGCGGCGGAGATTTTGCAAGTGCGCCGCGCCACGTTGTCCGATCTTCTGCACGGCAAGGCCGCGCTGACGCCGGAGATGGCCCTGCGGATCGAAAAAGCATTCGGGCCGGAGATGGATCACCTTCTCCGGATGCAGCTTGCCTATGATGTGGCCAAGACACGGGAGCACGCGCGTGGCCTCTCGATCAAACGGTATGCCCCGGCCTGAGGGGCGGTGCCTCGGCGTCGACCTTTGGTAGGAAAGGGTGACCGAGTGTCAAACATGATTACATTGCGCCCGTTCGAGCGGGATCGCTTCAATCGTCTGGTTGAACTCGCGCGGAATCGCTTCGATGACGCGCTGACTCAGCCCGAGGCTCACATTCTCATGCATTCGGCGGCAGCGTATGCCCTCCCTCAACCGTTGCCGGCGGAACCACGCCCTCCTGTCCGGCCCGAGCTCCTACGCTGGCTCATGACAGACCCCGACGCAGCGAAGTTCATCGACCCCAAAGGAATTCGCATTTGGTCAATCTCGATCCAAGCCCCGCTCGATCTGCAAGGCTGCACCATCCCGCATGCTATTCACCTCCTCTGGAGCACTGTTGAAGCGGAGCTTGTGTTACTCACCGCTGAGGTGAAGGGATTGTTTGTCCTCGGAGGAACGCTGAGGAAGGGGCTACTGGCTGACGGAATCACCGTCCACGGGCCAGTCTTCATAATGGGAGCGAGGAGCGACGGGGCGATCCACTTGATTGGGGCAGACATCGACAGAAACATTGACTTGAGTGATACAGAGTTGACTGGGAGCGGAATCACACTGGCACTGGACGGCGCGAGAATCCGCGGCAGCGCATTTATGCACAACGGCTTTCGATCATCGGGAGAGGTGCGGATGCTCAACGCCCGAGTCGGAGGGGATTTAGGCTTCAATGGAGCGACCCTAACAGCAACCGGTAGGGCTCTCTCTCGATAAGGTCACCGTTGAAGGCAACGTTTCCCTCGCCAAATCGTCCCACTCGGACGGATCAGTAACTGTGTTCCACTCTGACGGTTCAGTAAATCTTCCTGGCGCAAAGATTCGTGGAGATCTGGACTGTGATGGTGCCGACCTTGCTGCGACAGGAATATCTGTGAATCTCGCAACCGCTCAGATTCGCGGGCATGTTTACCTTCGCAACGGCTTCAAGTCACGCGGACAGCTTTACATGCACAGTCTGGACATTGAAAACAGTATCGATCTGAGTGGCGCAATGCTAACGGAGGCAGCCATCGCCGTTATCCTGCAGGAAGCTTCTGTCGGCGGAACGATTTCCATTTGTGAAGATTTCGCGAGCTTTGGGGGCGTGGATGTTAAGAGCGCACAAATTGGAGGCAACCTCGTTTGCGACGAATGCAAGTTGCCTTTCCTTTACTGCGCAAACATGACACTGAAAGGAGACTTGCAGTGGACTGGCATTCGGGATGCGCACTCGACGCGGCTTTGGTTGAACGGCGCGACGATTAAGAGCCTCCGCGACGAGCGCGAGAGCTGGCCGAGTCAAGGAGGATTACATCTGGACGGCCTCACCTATGAAGAGTTGACCCTGCATTCTGCCCGAACCGAGATCGGTCGACAAAAGAACGAGCTAGGCCCGGAGCATCCGCTGAAGGTTAAGGATCGCGTCGAGTGGCTTCAACTCCAGCCACCATCAGATCAAGCCGAGCCACAGCCGTGGATGCAGCTCGCCGCTCTGTTGAGAACAAAGGGAGACGAGGACGGCGCGAAGCGCATCATCTTTCAACTTCGCTGCGCCCAAGCCAAACCCGCCAACAAGGCCATGCGCGCTTGGAAGATTGTATTTGCCCGATTACAGCAACAGCCGTTGTGGGTGTTGGCACCCATCGCTTTGATCACGTCGTTGGCGACCTGTCTTTTCTGGTTTGCTAGTACACGAGGCGCTATGGCTCCCACAAGCAAAGAACCGTACGCTGCGTGGTCGAGCGGGTCCCGCATGGATGCCGCCTATCCCCGGTTCAATCCCTTCATCTACTCTCTCGAAAACGATCTGCCTCTCGTGAAGTTTGGCCTTGATGACAAGTGGGCACCTGACCAGAGCTATAAGCCGAAGGATTCGATTGTGTCTTACAACACCCTTCGGTGGGCGCGGGTGATTCTGATCCTCTTGGGCTGGTTGCAGGCTACAGTGCTCGCCGCTGCTATCGGCAGCCGACTCAAGAGCTGACCTGCGTGCCTCGATGATCGCGGATTAGGGGCGGAATTCGCGGCCCTGACGGGACGTCCCAAGCAACTAGTTTGAATCGCACCCCAAAGAGAACCGCAGGGCGGCACACACTTCGTTCATCCGTGTGGTACTAAGCTGGGCCACACGTTTCCCCAAGCGCCGGTTGCGATACGGTCACGGCGTTGTGCACCGCTCAGGGCAAGCTCTAACGTTGCAAAGAACGCGACGTTAGGATGGAGCACACGGCGTCGTGAGAATGCCTTGCGGCGGCATAGGGGAATTGGGTTGAGTAGGGGTCCTTCGACTCCGCGCTGCTACGCTTTGCTTCACAGCGCTCCGCTCAGGATGACAAATTGGGGAGAACTTTGGAGACGCAGAAATTCGGTGACAGACGGGCGTCCCCAACCCTTCCTTCGGCTGGGTTGGTTTTCCTGAGTTCGCTCGGGTAAACTGAAGGTGAAATCCTGCTATGGCGTCGGGCAACGGCATCATCGTGAGAGACCCCAATATTCTTGGAGGGACGCCTGTGTTCAGCGGGACTCGTGTTCCCTTCCAGTCCTTGCTGGATTACCTCGAGGGTGGGCAAACGCTGGACGAGTTCCTTGAGGATTTTCCCACCGTGAAGCGCGAAGCCGCCATCCGCGCGCTTGAGCATGCGAAAGAGCTCGTTGTAAGCGAACTGTGAAGAAACTTCTGCTGGACGAGTGCATTCCGAGAAAATTTAAGAGCCATCTCCCGCGTATGATCGCGTCACTGAGGTTGCAGGATACGCTGAGCGCGGCTAAATTAGTGTGCGAGAGTTGGAGTTGGAACATGAAAAAGCGCGTCGCGATCAGCCACCCCACGAAGCCAACACCGGGCGCGCTGGTGGAATCTGCCTCTACGTTATCTGCCTCTGCATTCATTGACGAAAAGATCAAGGAACTTGGGGACTGGCGCGGGAAGATGCTGGCGAAAGTGCGCGGAATCATACACGCGGCGGACCCTGAAATCATCGAAGAGCGGAAGTGGGTCACGCCGACAAAGCCGGGGACTCCCGTCTTTTCTCACGGCGGCATCGTCTGCACGGGAGAGACCTACAAGAACGTCGTCAAGATTACATTTGCCAAGGGAGCAGCGCTGAAGGACCCTTGCGGTCTATTCAACTCCAGCCTCGACGGGAACGTCAGGCGCGCCATCGACATCCACGAAGGCGAGAAGGTCGATGAGGCGGCGTTGAAGGATCTGATCCGCGCTGCGGTGGCGCTCAACCACCCCACGAAGCCGACACGGGGCTTCGTGGGGGCCCCGGTCAATCTGAAGGGCAAGAGCACGCCGAAGGCCCGGCGAAAATCACCACGCTAAATTTTCGCGAAGAGGCGAAATTTGGAAAGGGCACCCAGCCTCGGCAAGCGAGGAAGATCTGAACATCCCCACTCCAGCCAAAATCGGGCTTGAAATGGGGCACCGGCAAGCCGGTTTCCGGAGACGAGCCAGCCTCCTTGGCAAGATTCCGTTCAATGCAGACGGCGAACCAGCGCAGGGAGAATATTGCGAATTCCTATCGCTGAAGCGGCGGCGAGCGCCGGAGTGATTACGGCCAGTGACCACACCACCCAGCGTTGTTTCGGAAGATCGCTGTAGAGGAAGACTAGAGTCCAGGGTAATAGCGGCAGCGCAAAGCGCGGGAACTCGGCGCGCGCCCACTCCGGTGAGCTGTATGTAAACAGCGCGACCCAATAGAAACAGGCGAAGCAGGTTTCGGCAGGATAGGACCTCGCGTACCTCCGCAGATCCCCGCTTTTGATCGCGAACACCGCTCCCAATAACATCAGCATCACCCAGACCGATGTAAGTGCGCGATTTGTTAGAGGGGCAGGCGACAAGAGTGTGTCGCGAAGAATCGACGCGAACGGAAAGGTGAAAGGAGGAGCGCCGTGCCAGTCGTTATGTTGATAGGAAGCAACATTCGCGAGAGGATTTCCAAAATAGTGTGCGAGCGGCCACGCGTAGAGGCCGCCGATCAGCAGAGCCATTAGAACCGCGTAGATGCATTCCCGGAATCTTCTCTTCCACAGCAACTGAATCCCGAGCCCAAGCAGCGCGAACAAACCGTATGGGCGCACGACCGTAGCCAGGGCGGCGAAGACTGCCGACCATGCCCATTTCTCGCGCCTTAGTGTGAGGAAAGCCGCCAATATCAGAGCTATGAAAAGCGGTTCGGCTCCGCCGAGCAGCGAGCGCTGAAACCAGTCCAAGCTCAGCAGACAAAAGAACGCGGCCACCCACCCGCCCCACAGGCGATGGCAAAGCATCAAAGTCGCGAGCGACGCCGTTACGCAAAGAATCACGAACGCGGGCCGTAAAGGAATGCGGGTCACCGTGGACAAGAAGGCGGTTGCGTAGGAAACTCCCCAAAACTGGTGGACCTCGACCCCGGTAAACTGCCAGTGCTGGATCGCAGCTGCTGGCGCCAAGTAGGCGGGGTTGTCGCCAAAAGCATTGCCTCCAACCAGGCTCAAACCGCCGCCGAGGAAGAGTGCGGTGTAAAAGACGGCATAGGAGAGAATTACAAGTGCGAAGATTTCTGACAGCAGGGGAGCATCAAGGTTGCTGGGCGGAATCCGCGGATTTGTTGTCGAGAAACTTTCCATGAGCGGTTTGCTTTAGCGAAAGCTCATTTATATTAAGCGATGGAATTGCGGATGCGCCTAGGAAATAGCATCCGCGACACGGTGTCTGGGCTCTTTCAGCGAATAT
>PLHN01000043.1 GCA_003139975.1 Acidobacteriaceae bacterium | reverse complement strand
CCGGATCGCGCTGAGCAAGCTTCTGGTAGATGGTCATGGCCTCCGTGTAATGAACGCGGGATTCGATACGATTCTGGAGTTGGTCCACTCTCCCCAGGTTGTTCAGCGTCATGGCCACATCCGGCAGGTACACGGCGGGATCCTTCTCGGCCAGTTGCCGGTGAATCTTCAAGGCCTCCTCATAGTGCAGGCGCGCTTCGTTCATCTGGTTCTGAATTGCATTCAGGCGCGCAAACTCACTCAGCGTCACCGCCAAGTCCGGCAGGTAAACCGCCGGACTCTGCCCCGCCAGTTGCCGGTCAATCTTTAAAGCCTCCTCATAATGCTGGCGCGCTTCTTCCATCCGGCTCTGAGTTGAGTCAAGGAATCCAAACTCATTCAGCGTCATGGCCAGGTTCGGCAGGTACTTGTTGGGATTCTGCTCCGCGAGTTGCCGGTCGATCTTCACCGCCTCCTCAAAGTGCTGGCGCGCTTCCTCCATCCGGTTCTGCATTTGATCCAGGGATCCCAGGTTGTTCAAGCTCGCCGCCACATAGGGCACGTACACGTCTGGATTCTGCCGCGCAAGCTTCCGATAAATATCTACAGATTCCTCACCGTGCTGGCGTGCCTCGCCGATCCGGTTTTCGAGTCGATCCAGATTCCCCAGGTTGTTCAGTGTCCTCGCCATTTCCGGTAGATATGCACTTGGATTTTGCTGCGCCAGCGGCCTGCGCAGTTCCAAAGCCCGCTCGAAGTGCTGGCGGGCTTGGTCCATCCGATCCTGCTCGGTTCCAAAGTTCTTCCGGTCCTCCTGCGTCATCTCCGAGTCGGGGTGCATGAGCGTAACCCCGAGGGCGTTTAGCGCCATGGGACTTTCCGCAATCTCCAGCGTGTGCGACCAAAGATCGTAATCGCTTTCCCAATAAGTCATCTGGTGACTGGTGGCGAAGCCCAATGCCGTCAAAGCGCACAATGCCGGAACTGCCAGCCACACAGTGTGGACTCTTTTCGCATCCGCCCAATCGGCAAGACTCCAGGCAATCATCACGAAGATTCCAATTAGCGGTACGTAGGCATAGCGATCGGCCATGGCGTACTCTCCCACCTGGACCAGGCCGATGACCGGCACTAGGGTCCCCAGAAACCAGAACCAGCCGACCGGCAGGTAGCGCTTTCTGTGAAAGGCGACTACGAACGCAGTGACGCCGATCAACACCAAAGCGGATAGAATCCATTGCCACGCCGGGAGAGCGCCTACAGAATGCGGATACAACGAAAGCCGCGCCGGCCAGAGCATTTTCCAAAGGTATGAACCGTAGGACACGACGGCGTTCTCAAGTCGTATGCCAAAGGGGAGTTCCGCGAGCGTACGCTTCGCAGGCCGTTGCGCGATTAGAGTGAGCCATGCACTTCCGGCCGAAAGAAAGAGCAGCGGGATTTTCTCCAGCACCAGCTTCGATAGTGCCACCCGCGGCACTCCCGTTGCAGCGGCCGAGTCGCTCTCGGATCCATCGAGCGGCGTTCTTTCCAGCGGCCAATAGTCCAGCAGCAGTAATACAAACGGCAGCGTGATGACCATCGGCTTGGCCATCAGTCCTGCGGCAAACAGCGCCGCCATCAGCAGATAGCGCCGCCACTCCGGCTTTCGCGCGTACCACGCATACGCCGCAATCGTTAATAAAAAGAACAACGTACTTAGAATGTTCTTTCGCTCCGCTACCCACGCTACCGATTCAACATTGAGAGGATGCAGGGCGAATAGAGCCGCCACGAGCAAACTCGGCCCCACACGTTTTGTGATCCACTCCAGCAGCAGAAATAACAGCACTGCATTCAGAGCGTGAATCAGCACGCTGTCAAAATGATGGCCGGCCGGATTCAGCACAAAGAGTTGGTAGTCGAGAGCATGCGAGAGCCAGGTCAGAGGATGCCAATTCGCTGCTTCGATGGACGTGAAAGCCCACTTGATGGTGCTCCAGCCGAGGCCATTATGGATGTGGGAATTCGCGGTGACATACTCACGATCGTCCATGACGACAAATGAGTGCGAAAGCACTGGGCTGTAGAGCGCGATGGTCACGCCCGCCAGTAAAACGCAGAGAACGATCTGCAGATTTTTACTGGTAAGGAACGGCGCCACCCCGGGGAGTGCGCTGGCGTTCGGCCTCTGCCGGATTTTCCCGCGCGCTTTCGAGACAGGCTTGGTGCGGCTCATTCCGTCCCCCTATCGGGAGTTGCCCTTCCTATCCAGTTCTTGCAGGCTCGCTTCGACGTTGGCCACGTCGCCGGCATATCTCGCCGGGTCGCCTTGGGCGAGCTTTTGAAAGATGGTCATGGCCTCCGCGTAATGAATGCGGGATTCTCCCATCCGGTCCTGGAGTCGATCGAGGAAGCCCAGGCTCTTCTGTGTCCCCGCCAGATCCTTTAGGTACTTGTCCGGATCCTGTTGCGCCAGTTGACGGTAAATCTTTAGGGCCTCCTCAAAATGTTGGCGACCGCCGTCCATACGGTGCTGGAGTGCATCCAGGAACCCCAGGTAAGTCAGTGCCTGGGCCATGTCCGGCAGGCAGGTTCTAAGGTCTGGCCGCGGCCGGCACAGTTCCAAAGCCCGCTCAAAGTGCAGACGGGCTTCGTCCATCCGCTTCTGTTCTGTATCGAAGTTCTCCAGGTCATGCTGCGTCATTGCCGAAGGGGGGTCAATGAGTGCAGCGCCCACAGCATTATGTGCAAAGGGATTTTCTGCGACTGCCAGCGCGCGCGACCATAGGTCGTACTGGCTCTCCCAATAGCTTATTTGGCGGAAGGTAACGGAACCTAGCGCCAGCAACGCGCACAATGCCGGGATTACCCGCCAAACCGTGCGGACTTTTCTCGCCTGTGCCAAATCGTCAAGGCCCCACGTGATCATTACGAAGATTCCGATCAGGGGGATGTAGGCATAGCGATCGGCCATTGCCTGTTTCCCCACCTGTACCAAACCGAGGACCGGGACTAAAGTACCCAGGAACCAGAACCATCCAACCGGCAAGTAGCGCTTGCAGCGAGAAGCTACTACCAGCGCTGTGCCCCCGGCCAAAAGGAGAGCGGACAACATCACCTGCCACATCGGCAAGGTGTTCGCGGGATGCGGATAAAACGCTGCCAGTCGCGCCGGCCAGATCATTCGCCAGAGGTATAACCCGTAGGACACGAGGGCATTCTCTACGCGTATGCCAAGCGAGAGCTGTTCCAAGGTAAGCTTCACGCGATGCTGCGTGATTAGGGTGATCCGTGCGCTTGCGGCTGAGAGAAACAGCAGCGGAATTTTCTCCAACACTAGCTTTGAGAACGCCACCCGACGCACGGCGTTCGGGGCGGCCGGGCCGCCCTCGGTTCCATCCAGCGCCATTCTCTCCAGCGGCCAATAGTCCAGCAGCAGTAGAACAAAGGGCAGCGTGATGACCATCGGCTTGGCCATCAGTCCCGCGGCGAACAGCGCCGCCTCCAGCAGGTATCGGCGCCAATTCGGCCTTTGCGCGTACCACGCGTACGCCCCGATCGCCAACAAAAAGAAAAGTGTGCTCAGGACATTCTTCCGTTCCGCTACCCACGCCACCGATTCAACATTGAGCGGATGCACGGCGAACAGCGCCGCTACCAGCCAACTCGATCCCACGCGCTTCGTACCCCAAACCAACAACAGAAACAACAGAACCGCGTTTAGGGCGTGGATCAGAATGCTGTCGAAATGATGGCCTGCCGGATTCAGCGCAAAGAGTTGGTAGTCGAGAGCNNGCATGCGAGAGCCACGTCAGCGGGTGCCAATTCGCCGTTTCACTGGACGTGAAAGCCCACTTGATCGTGGTCCAGGCCAGGCCATTTTGAATGTGGGGATTTCCGGTAACATAGTCCTGATCGTCCATGATGACGAACGAATGTCCCAGTACCGGGCTGTAGAGCGCGATTGTCACCGCCGCCAGTAAAACGCAGAGAACG
>PLHN01000236.1 GCA_003139975.1 Acidobacteriaceae bacterium | reverse complement strand
AGGATCGCCTGGCGTGCGGCTTCCTTGGCAAAGAATTCAGGAGTTTTTTCTCCGAAGAAGAAGTCGAGGGCGACGCGGCCTCCGCCTCCGGCCGTGCCGCGGCCGGAGCTGGCTTCGGTTTTGGCGATGCAGGAAACGTTGAGGCGCGCGAGGGGCTGCGAGTCTTCGGCAAATGTGCCGTCGGAACCGACTATGAGAATGTTGCGCAGTTCGTCGGCGTAACTGGCACGGACCTCTTTAATGCGGGGATCGAACGTGCGCGCCGTGTTGTCGCCGCGCATCAGGAGATCCACTTTTGCGCTGATCTCGGCGTCCACGGACGGCAACGGCACCGGATACAAGCTGCGCGCGGGTTTCTGCTGGAAGCCCGTGACCGTCGTTTTGGCGGGCGCGCTGGCAATCAGCGCGGCGGTGCGCGCGGCNNGTAGCCGGTGCGCTCTCCGGAGACGACGCGCACCCCGCACCCAGCGGAGATTCCCTGCGACGCCGACTTGACCATCGACTCATCTACCATAAGCGAGGTCGAGGTCAGGTATTCGAAATAAAGATCGGCGTAATCGCCGCCAGCGGAAAGGGCGGCTGCCAGGTAGGATTCGAGGTCCTGATGGTTGAGGCCATAGTGGGCGAAGAAGAAGCGGTCTTGGTTGCTCAGGTCTTGGTTGCTCACGATAATTCGATGCCTTTTGACCGCAAAGGACTCGTGGTCCAAGGGGCATTATGACACGGCGGCCACCTGCCAGTGGAAGGGGAGGAAGTCGGAAAGGAGTCGAAAGTCACGTTCGTTCTCGGTGACTACGACGGTTCCCGTGCGTCCGGCGCTCGTTGCGATTAACGCATCGTTGGTCAACCGTCCCCGACCGACCTGCTCATAGTGGTGTTTTGCCGCGAGGCGCGAAAGCACCCGTCCCGCTTGCGCCCAATCGCTCAGGGTGGGAACCAAAATCCGATCCAGCCTGTCAAATTCTTTTTCCAGCCGTTCGATAAGGTGGCGATCCACGTCGCTTGTCCCGGCGTAGAGCTCTTCAAGGACAACCGCGCTCAGCCAAAGCCGCGAACCGCCTGCCAGCCGCCTGCGAGAAAAAATGGTGAGATCGCCCAAGCGCAACGCGGAAATTAGCACCGAGGTGTCGAGAAGCACCGCACCCATTTAACGATCCAGCGTGCCGTAGACATCTTTGATTTTGATACCGCTCTTTAGGAACCGCTCGGTAGCCTCCCACGTGAGGCGATTTCTTTCGTGTTCGGAGATGGCCAGATCGAGAGCGCGTTCAATGGTCTCTGTCTCGGTGGCAGCGCCGAGTGCTTTTTGAGCGCGCTTGATCTTGATAGCGTTCAATTGGAAGTGTTTGTGGGTTCGTTTCGCTGTGGCCATAGTTGAGCGCCGATCCCTTTCTCAAAAGAGAATAGCACTCGATGTACATGATTGCAACACTTATGTACATGCGTTGCATGCGGTGGATTCGACACAATTCCAGTGTGCGGCGGTCACTGACTGCGGCGCCTGCCCAGCCAAGAATGATAAGCATGACTCCCGATTCGCTGAGTGAGACGCTCGCGGACTTTCTTGCTGGCTCCCGCGCCGCCGTGGTGGTCGAGGATGGCGCCGTCGCATTCGATCTGGCCGACGCGAAGTATTCCATCTCCGGCGAATACAACAAGTGCCTTGTGCATCTCTGGTCGAACGAGCGCAACGTTGTGCGGCGGGTGCTGGATGCGGAAACCAAGGGCGCAACGCTGCGGCTGCAGGTGCAGCGCATGGGGCAGAGCCGGCCGACGCGCCTCGACATCTGCCGCGATCGCGACCGGCGTTCCCCGATGGCTCGGCGCGCGGCGCGTGTGGCCTATGAGCCTCGGCTACGGCGGGCACTGGAAAGAAATTTTCCCGGCTGGACGGTCGTCCGGCTGACCACCGGCATGGACCTGGAGCGTTCGTTCGGGCCAGCCTACTTGCGCGGATGGATGCGGCAAGGGCAGCGTGCTCTGGCGATTGTCGGGGTGAACGATGAGGAAACGCAGGCGACGGTGGATGGCGCACTCACGTGCGGCATTCTCTGGCTGGAGGCATGCCGATTGGCCGAGCAGGAACGGCACGCGGTCGAGGGACTGGTTCTGGTGGTGCCGAAGGGCGCGGCCGCGCTGACCAAGCAGCGTATGGCGCATCTCGATCCAGCGGCGGCGAAATGGCATTTGAACGAGTTCAATCAGCGCGAGGATGCACTGATTCGCCTTGAAATAGGCGACCTCGGCAACCTAGCCACGCGGCTTGTGCGGGCCGTGGATGAAGATCAGGCGCTCGCGCGCTTTGCCGCATCCATCGAGCGCATTCGCGGCATTCTGCCGCAGGCGGAGGTTCTGGTTCTGTCCCCAGCCGACATTTCGTTTCGCTGCTGCGGTCTCGAATTTGCTCAGGCTCGCATGGCACACGATCCGCGAAATTTTCAAGCGGGCGAGGAAATCGTCTTTGGTGTCGGCGCCGAGGAACGCGTACTCGATGAAAGGAATGAGGGTGATTTCGCCGATCTGGTGCGCTTGGCGGCTGCGGTACGTCACAAAGACGGCCCGAAGAATCACCCGCTGTGGCGGATGCATCCCGAGCGCTGGCTGGAGGCGATCGCCGGAAACAATGTCGCGGCTCTCGATGGTCGTCTGCGGACAGAATGCGTGTATCGGCAGTTGCCGGCGTTCTCGGCCGCGGATCGCGCGATGATCGATGTGCTGGCAATGACGCTCGGGAATCGGCTCGCCGTGATCGAACTGAAGGCCGACGAAGATACTCATCTGCCGCTACAGGGTGTAGATTATTGGGCGCGGGTCGAGTGGCACCGCAGCCGGGAGGAGTTCGCAAAATTCGGGTACTTCCCCGGTCGCGAGATCGCACCGGAAAAACCGCTGCTGATGCTGGTGGCTCCGGCGCTGCACGTACACCCGGCAACGGATACTATTCTCCGCTACCTGTCGCCTGAGATTGAATGGGAACTATTGGGCATTGACGAGCGCTGGCGGGAAGGGTTGAAAGTTGTGTTCAGGAAGCGGGCGAAGGACGTCAAAAATCAAGTTGTCCACCGCCGCAGCGCATGAGCCAGAGTGCCCCGATTGCGGCTGATCTTCGCTATCGCGAAGCTCAATCTTCGCTCCACCTCTCAGAAATCAGATCCCGATACATTTCCGCAGCATCACCAACTGGCCCAGGTGATAGGAATTGTGGTCAGCAACCAGTAACGCCTCGCGCAAAATCGTTTGCCCGTCGCCCCAGGGCAATTTTGCATACAGATCCGCTCGCAGATTGGCAACGAGTTGCCCCATCGCCCGCAGATCTCTCTTGAACGCGCTTACGGAATCTTTCCACGCTTTCTCGTTTGGCGGCATCTCCGCTTCCGGCCAATAGCCCTCCGGCCACGGCGGTGACTTGTGCCTTGGATTGCGGCTGAATTCCAGGATGTCCCACTGTGCGATGCGCATGTGTTCGAGGAGCATCCATGCACTGTGTGGAAAATTCGCGACCTTTGCGCCGGCGAGCTGTACGGGCCAGTCGCCGATGGCATGATCGAAGTCAACGTGAGCTCCACCGCCATTGAGCTGATAGAGCACGTGATCGCGCACGGATTTATCTGGCGTCGCGGCGGGACGATTGCTCTTGACCGGGAAGGTCTTCTTCTTCCGCGCAACGCTCTTTCTGTTCTTCGATTTGTGCGTCGTCATCTTTTTCTTCGGCATGAGTCCCTCGCTGGTTTCGATTCGTCGTTGCCTGAGCTCCTCGGCACAACGACTATTTTAGAGCGATTATTTCAGGGCGATTCCTGCGGTGTCACGGGCGTCACCAACGGGGCGGCTTCTGCCGCCTCGCCGTTATAGACGCGGCCGATTCCCCGGACAATGCGGCGCATCGGCAACTCGCCCTTGGCGTCGGCGAAGAAAATCTCTCCTTTGCGAGTTCCCCGGTAGCACCAGCGCTTCAGGATGGCGAGGTGCTCCATGCGCTCGAGGGCGCTGCGCGGTTCAACGGGGGGAAGGTCCGCCAGAGCAGTTTGAATGCGGGCCTCCATGGACTGCGACTTCGCGTGTTCCTCACCAGAGATTGGGAAGATCAGCGGGCCGGCCATGGCCGCGGCATCCACGCGAAACAGAGCTACACTCTCGGGCGCGGCCGACTGCTGCACGATCAACGCCCGCATCTGATCGAGGCGATGCACCGGTTCCGGCATCTGGTGCAGAACGGGCGCCAGCTTTTCCAGGCGTGCATGGTGTGCCGCTGCGTCTTCAAAGGCGAGCGTCTCCGACGCGCGATCGCGCTCAGCCGAAATCCGCCGCTTTAGCGATTCGCCACTGCTGTCGAGAAAATCTTCGACGCGGACGACCTCAGCGCGATACTCGTCGTCCGTGCAGCCTTTGAAGCAAGGGGCAAGGCACATCTTCATTTCCGAATAGACGCACCCGGGGAACTTGGGGTCGGGGTGAAGATCGTCCGTGCAGCGGCGCATCTTGAAGAAGTCGAGCGCGTCGTTCATGAACTTTTCCGCCGCCAGGCGCGATGGGAACGGGCCGTAGTAGATGTTTTTTCCGATGAGGCGCGTGATGCGCGTCGTGATAGAAGCACGCGGATATTCGTTTTCAAGGTGCAGCTTAATAAGTGGCGCAAAACGCAAACGCAGGCGCTTCTCGTAAGTCTTGGGAAAAGCGAGGCGGAGGAGCCGGTAGAGCAGGAATCCTGACTCGAAGTCGGAGCCGGTGAGCGAATACTCGATGCCGCCAACGCGGTCGCGCAGGTTGAGGCGCTTGGTGCGCTCTTCGGGCGGCGAGAGCAGTCGTTCAAGCCGTCGGCGCAGATTGGCGGTCTTGCTGACGTAGGGTTCAGCGGAGGGATCGGCCGCGCGCAACAGGAAGACGGCCGACGCGGCTGGGACGGCGGAGAAAAGCTCCCTGTCGCGATCTGGCGTGAAGTCGAGACGCTCGCTCAGCACAGGTTGATTGTAGTGCGAGGGATTGCCGAGATGGAGATACTCATCGAAGGACCTTGGCTACGACGATACTCAGGGTTTGAAGACCGGTGTCAAGAGCGTCAACCGGCACCCGTTTGCCATTGACATTCTTTTACAGGTGAAGGAAATTACGGATGCCGGTGCTTCGCGTCTCGAGCTCTCCTCCCCGGCCGATGCGCGGGAACCGAATGTCGAAAGCTAGGAGATAGCATGAACAAAGCTGATCTGGTTGACCGGATCGCCGGAGCCTGCAACATATCCAAGGCGCAGGCGACGACCGCGAT
>PLHN01000493.1 GCA_003139975.1 Acidobacteriaceae bacterium | reverse complement strand
GGTTCGGACGCGATGAACGTGCGGACGCGGGCAACGCTCTCAGAGGACGGCAGTACCTACACGCTGAACGGCGAGAAGATGTGGATCACCAACGGCGGCTTCGCGGACCTGTGCACGGTTTTTGCCAAAATCGACGGCGAAAAGTTCACAGCCTTTCTGGTCGAGCGCACCTTCCCCGGATTCTCTTCGGGCGCCGAAGAAATCAAGATGGGCATCCGCGGCTCCTCCACTTGCCCTATCATTCTCAACGACTGCAAGGTACCGGTCGAAAACCTGCTCGGTGAAGCCGGCAAGGGGGCGACCATCGCCTTCAACATCCTCAACATCGGCCGCTTCAAACTCGGCGCCATGAGCCTGGGCGGCGCGCGGGTTGCTATCGAACAAGCCGTGGCCTATGCCAAGGAGCGGAAAGCATTCGGCAAGGTCATCGCGGATTTCGGGCTGGTGCGGGAAAAGATTGCCAACATGGCCCTGCTCATTTATGTGGGCGAGTCTGTTGTTTATCGCACCGTCGGCATGATGGACGCTTTGCTCGGGGAGATCGACAAAGCCAGTCCTGATGCTGCCAAGGAAACACGCAAGGCCATCGAGGAATACGCCGTCGAGTGCTCCATGATCAAAGTCTGGGCCTCGGAGATGATCGACTATGTCGTGGACGAAACCCTGCAGATCCACGGCGGCTACGGTTTTGTGGAGGAGTATCCTGCGGCGCGCGCCTACCGCGATGCGCGCATCAACCGCATCTTCGAGGGCACGAACGAAATCAACCGCCTCATCATCACCGGGTTCCTGCTGAAGCGTGCAATGAGCGGACAGTTGCCGCTGATGCCGGCGATCAAGAAGATCATGGACGAAGTCCTCAGCGGCCCGTCTATGGGCGAGGATATCGAAGGCCCTCTGGCCGAAGAACGTAAACTGGTGGCAAACGCCAAAAAACTCGGGCTGTTTGTCGCCGGCGCGGCCACACAGAAATACATGATGGCGATTCAGGACAAACAGGAAGTCATGGGCGCCATCGCCGACATGACCACGGAAATCTACGCGATGGAATCGGCAGTGCTGCGCGCGCAGAAAATCGTCGAGCACAAAGGCGAAGCGGCCGCGTCCCTGCCGATTGCCATGACCCGTGTGTACATGATGCAGGCGCTGGAGAAGATCGAAGCGGCCTCGAAGAAGGTGATTGCCGACGTAGCCGATGGCGATATGCTACGAACGCAATTGGCGATCGTGCGCAGACTGGCCAAGCATGAGCCCTTCAACACGATTGCCCTGCGTCAGCAAATCGCGCAGAAGACAATCGAGGCAGGGAAGTACGTTATTGCTTAGTTATCTCTGAGGTTACCGATGCCGATCAGTACATTTACCGCTGTTCTCCATAAGGAAGGCGAGCTCTACGTTGCCGAATGCCCGGAAGTGGGAACGGTCAGCCAAGGCGACACGGTGGAAACTGCTGTCGCTAACCTCAAAGAAGCCACCGAACTTTATCTTGAGGAGTTTCCACCAGGAGAGCCGAGCCGGCCCTTCGTCACCGTTTTTGAGGCGCGATATGCCTAGATTGCCCCGGGTCTCCGGGGCAGACGCAATTCGTGCTCTCACGCGTCTCGGCTTTGCGCAGGTGCGCCAGCGTGGAAGTCATGTGGTACTGAAACGCACCGGTCCGGAGCGAACTGCGGGTTGCGTTGTGCCTCTGCATCCCGAACTTGCTCCGGGCACGCTGCGTGGCATTCTTAAACAGGCCGGTGTTGCTGCGGATGAATTCGCTGCAATGTTGTGACCTGCGTCCTCGTCGTGTCGGCTTCCGTTGAAGCGCCGTTACTCCTTGGGAAAGTTCGGGTCCGCCTTTACTTCTTCAATCTGCTTGGTGTGTCGCTCGGAGTGTGCCGAGATCAGCAGAATCCACTGATACGCGTCCATAGGGCCGAGCAACGGATGCGGCCCGAAGTGGTCGCGGAGGTCGTCGTTCGTCGTGCGAACGTAATCCATCGTTGCCCTGCGGCTGTCCTCGAAGGACTTGACGAGCTCGTCGCGCGTGGCCCAGCGATTAGTTGGCTTCAGAAATTCGGGAGCTTGGGCCTTGTGGCTGCGGTCTGGGACCAGCGTCAAAATCTGCTGGTCGGTGACTTTTACTTCGGCGCGTTTTTCTGGCGTGGCCGCGGAAGTGACAATTTGCTTCTGCACATATCCGAGAATCATGGACTCGGAAACCGCGATGTGCTCGGAGACTTCCGCTATGGACCAGCGATCCGGCGCGGGCTTGAATTTCCATTCCTTGTCCGACAATCCTGCAATGGATTTCAGGAATGCGTCGTGCGTGGCCTGCAGGCTCTTGAGCGCGGCGTCACGCTCTTCGGCCGTCAAGGTTGTCGGGGCAGGAGCGACAGCAGTCTGAGCGATGGCGGCGAGCGCGAGAGCGAGGACGGCACACAATACCACCAGGAACTTCGATTGGATTTTCATTTTTACCCCTGTGAGATTGGAATAGCGCTGGCGAGATTATAACCCGAGTTTACTCAAACCAGCCGCTGCGGTAAGCCACCCACCAGGAGACGTACACAATAGGAATAGTCGCGCCCAGAGCCCACCAGAGCGGCAGGATGATATCGGCGACGAGCCCGAGCACGGTCATTGAGCCCCAGAAAATTTTGCGCTCCATGCACTGAATTGTAGGTCCTTTGCTCTATTCATGGATCCGCTTAGGCGGTGCCAAGGAAAACTTCGGTCCTATATCGAAAGTGTTGCTCGGTAGAACGTCTCTCATCCCCGCCCGTCTCACTCTGCGGCAAGAGACGCGGCAAGCCGCGTCTCTACCATCAGGGCTTTGGCTTCAGTTCTTCCATTACGCTCTGAATCAGCTCTTTCGCGTCGGTGAGATTTTTCATGATGAGCTGCACGTCCATGACCGGCTTGCCCGGCCAGCGTTGGCTCTGGCAGTAGACGCCGTGCTGGCCGACGAGCGCCATCGCGTCGGTGACTAGATCCATGGTCACGGCAAGGCGACCGCGCGGCACTCCCATGCGGGTTTCGAAGTGTTCGAGCTCTTCCTGCTTCTCCTTGAAGACGGTCATGAAGAGATTTTAGTGGGGAGTGCGTATAATTTCTCTTCCACACCGAGGAGGGAATTCTTTATGAAGAAGCTCGTGTTGATTTCGGCTGCATTGTTTGCCTTGGCGACCATCGCTCCTGCGCAGATGAACATGTCGCAGGACAAATCGAAGCGACCCAGCCCGCCCGCCAGCGCGGAGTGCAAATTCTCCGATGGCAAGACGGTGAAGATTGACTACTCCAGCCCGCGCGCCAAGGGGCGCAAGATCTTCGGTGCGGCCAGTGAAAAAGCCGTCGTTCCTTATGGCGAGGCGTGGCGCACCGGAGCCAATGAAGCAACCACATTCGTGGCCGACACGAATCTGATAGTTGGCGGCAAAGCCGTGCCGGCCGGGAGCTACACGGCCTTCACCATCCCAAACGCCGACGCGTGGACGCTGATCATCAGCAAGAAGACCGGCGAGTGGGGAACGGATTATCCGGGCGAGAAAGAAGACCTGGCGCGTGCGCCGATGGCCGTTGCGAAAACGCCTGCGATGGTCGAGAACTTCACGATTGCCTTTGACCAGGCAGGCGGCAAGTGCATGCTGCGCATGGAGTGGGAAAACACGAAAGCCAGCACGGAGATCAGCGAAAAGTAAAAGGCAGTTCTCGGTTGTCAGTTGTCAGTTCTCAGTCTCAGTGAGTCGGCTGCTGCCTGGTTTTGCTGGGAACTGAGAGCTGGAACCTTCGTTTGTCCACCGCTTTCGGCGTTAGAATAGCGTTCGTAGCTCGTCAGCAATTTCGAGCGGGAGGCCCCATGCCCGTGTACGACTACATCTGCAACGATTGCCACAGGCCCTTCGAACTGGTTCTCACCCTGCAGGAGCAAGAGAAAAGATCAAGTGCCCGAAGTGCGGCAGCAAGAATGTGGAACAGGAAGCGACCGCATTTTTCGCCGTTGGAAGCAGGAAGAGCTGAAGGCTGCCACGGTCTTGATCGGTTTTGTTCTGGCTTGACCTGCGCCTGTGGTTTGCGCGCGTGAACGCGAATGTGGCCATGCCAAGCTATACTGAACGCGAATGTGGCAGATGCTGCGCTTTCTTTGGAATTCCACACGGGGGCATCGTATTGCGCCCTGGCGCAGCCCTTATCTTCTCTGGCGCATCGAGACCTACACCGG
>PLHN01000522.1 GCA_003139975.1 Acidobacteriaceae bacterium | reverse complement strand
CCTGCATGCGGATGCGGTCGCCGAGAATGGCCCCGCCAGTGTAGGGGCTGGTGGGATCAACCGCGATGATGCCGACCGTTTGGTTCTCTTTGCGATAGTGCTTGGCGAGTTGATCGACCAGCGTGCTCTTCCCTGCCCCGGGCGGGCCCGTTAGTCCGAGGATGCGGGCGTGGCCGGTGTGGGGGAAAAGTGCCTTGAGCAGGTCGGAAGATTCGGCGCGCCGATTCTCGACGATGGAGATGGCGCGGGCAAGCGAGCGCGGATCGCCGGAACGAAGGACGGAGATCGCGGAAGCAGGATGAGTATTCAAACTGATCAGTGTAAAGCAGGAGGGGGAGAAAGGCACCCGGGCTTTCGATGAGAATCAGTGTGGTGGCGAGGCTTCGCTAATCATCGAACGAACTGAACAAATACGGACTCATCATCGTCTACAGGGTTGAGGCGGAGCAGAACCCGATCCCCGACTCGTGCCTGTCGGGCATCGGACGAGTCAAACCAATGCCAGAACGATCCGGCGTGATATCCACCGCGCGGCGTCGAATACGAACAAGCGACTTCTTCCCTGGGGTTCGAAAAGTCAACGTTGACTGACTCAATTGTGGCTTCTACTTGAGGCCAGCTCTTGCTTCGCGCCAGACTCTGCTGCCGCTGTCTCCGGTGAGCTAGACGACGGATGACGACGGCAATTTTGTGAACAATCCAGGCGATCCACTTTTCCCAAGGTAAGAACGCAGCGCCCAATGAAGCACCTCTCGGTTCGATCTGAGTTTAGCGGATCTCCCGCGTCTCTTGCGGCGGAGGGAGTAGGGGTCATTCGACTCCGCTCAAGATGACAGTGCTATTGGTTCCGATGCGAATTCGGCGATAGCCGATTTCTCTAATCCTTCAGCAACTGCCGCGCAATCACCAACCGCTGAATTTCACTGGTGCCTTCGCCAATCGTGCACAGCTTCACGTCGCGATAGAACTTTTCTGCCGGATAGTCCTTGATGAAGCCATAGCCGCCGTGAATTTGCACGCCTTCGTTGGCGCATCTTACGGCGACCTCGCTGGCGTAGAGCTTGGCCATGGAGGATTCTAACGTCGTCTTCTTGCCCGCGTCTTTCATGGCGGCGGCGCGATAGGTTAGCAGCGAAGCGGCTTCGATTTCGGTGGCCATGTCGGCTAGCTTCCACTGGATGGCTTGGAATTCGCTGATGGCTTTGCCGAACTGCTGGCGCTCTTTTGAATATTTGAGCGCGCAATCGTAGGCGCCTTCGGCCATGCCGAGCGAGAGAGCGGCGATGGAGATGCGGCCACCATCGAGAACGCGCATGGCGTCGATGAATCCGTCGCCTTCTTTGCCGAGCAGGTTTTCTTCCGGAAGATGGCAATCTTCAAAGACCAACTCCGACGTGTCGCTGGCCCGCAGGCCGAGCTTGTTTTCTTTTTTCCCGGCGCGAAAGCCTTTCGTGTCTTTTTCCACGATGAAGGCCGACAAGCCGTGCGTGTGGGCCGTGCGATCGGTGATGGCGAGCACGACCGCGACGTCAGCGTAACGGCCGTTGGTGATGAAAGTCTTGGTGCCGTTCAGCACCCATCCGCCTTTGTTTCTGGAGGCGGTCATGCGGGCGCTGCCTGCATCCGAGCCCGCGGAGGGTTCGGTCAAACCCCAGGCGCCGATGAACTCGCCCGTCGCGAGCTTCGAGACATATTTCTTCTTCTGGGCTTCGTTCCCTGCCAGAAATATATGGTTCGAACAGAGCGAGGTGTGGGCGGCTACGATTATGCCGACCGATCCATCGACGCGCGACAGTTCCTCGATTGCAGTTACGTACTCGACGTAGCCCATGCCTGCGCCGCCATACTCGGGCGGGAAAATCATCCCCATCAGGCCGAGTTTGCCCAGTTCCTTAATCGTGGCCAGGGGAAACTCGCTGGCCTCATCCCATTTCATAACATTGGGAGCGATCTCCCGAGTGGCGAACTCGCGCACGCTTTTCTTGAGGTGAAGCTGCTCGTCGTTTAGTTGGAAATCCAAATGTCCTCCTACTGCGTTCGTGTTTACTCAGGGAAATCGTCCCCGGGCCATACGATGGCTCGGCAGTGTGTTCAAACTTGCGGTCTGAAATTTGTCGGAGGCCGCGCGCGGGGATGGGCACAAATACTGACGCCCGACTTTTCATTTAAGCACGACGGGCAGCAATCAACGAAATGCTCGAACCGACCGGTTGGCTGGGGAAATGGGGGACAGGCGGCGACACTGCCGAGAAGTTCCTATTTCACATAGCGCAAGTTGAGGTCAGATGTTACGCTCCGAGGAAACAGCGCCGATCCTGTGTTATCAAATACAAGTTGGTAGGTCCCCGCTCTGAGTGGAAGGTGAATTGTCCCGCTTGTGGTTCGATTTGAGTCATAAACAACGGTGTTTTGATTGAGCACCATGACTCGAATCTGGCCGCCTACACCGCCCCCGGAAGAGAATGATCCTTCTAGTTCGGGGTTCGACATTTGGTTTGGATTAACGATGATCGGCAGAACACGGCGTTGGTGCGCTGGAACCGAGATCGTTGAACCTAGTAGCTGCTTCACAACGGTGTTTTGCTTCGAGAGGTCGGCGAGTGATGTGATTGTGGAATCGTGCAAATAGGTCTTTGCCCAATTGATTGGAACCGCAAAATTTATGTTCTCAGCGTCCCTAAAACCGGAAACGGCAATTCCGACGACTTCGCCGTGCGTATTGAAGAACGGCCCNNCCGCTCGATCCAGGGCTAATCGGCGTGCTGGTTTGAATCTTTCCGTTCCGAATTCCGCTCACTAACCCATCGGAGACTGTGTTCTGGAAGCCCAGAGGCGACCCTATCGCAATTACCTTATCGCCGACCTGCAGCCGCTCCGAGTCACCGAGAATCAGGGGCTTCGTCCCAACATCGCTAACTTTGAGGACAGCTACATCGCGGTACTGGTCATGTCCAATCACGCCTTCAATGGGACGCGTGCTGCCGTCCTGGAAACGAGCATTCGCCGAATATGCTCCCCGAATCACGTGGTAATTGGTGATGACCGCCCCGTTCGCGCTTGCCACAAAACCGCTTGCTGTGGCGGAACGTTCCCCCGACTCATTGAACACCTCAATCAGGGCAACGCTGGGCGATACCAATTTAAACACGTCCTCGGGAGACATTTCGCGTCGTGGCTGGGCGCTCGACTTCGAACTGGCCTGACTTTTCACCGTGGAAGGTTGCTCATGGACTACCCTCGATTGCTG
>PLHN01000062.1:191-3707 GCA_003139975.1 Acidobacteriaceae bacterium | reverse complement strand
CTGACGTTCCAGCTCGGCAGGGATTTCGACGTGGTGACTCTCAGCTTCGATCCGAGCGAAACCACCGAGATGGCTGCCGCGAAAAAACGCGACATCATGAAGCGCTATGGCCGGGCGAATGCCGCGAACGGATGGCATTTTCTAACAGGTCGAGCCGATCAAATCAAAATTCTGACCGACGCCGTCGGCTTTCAATATCAGTTCGATCCCAAGACCGGACAGTATGCGCACGCTACCGCGATCGTCCTGCTGACACCGGACCGGCATATCGCCGAGTATTTCTACGGTGTCGAGTTTTCTCCGCGTGATTTGCGTCTGGGACNNGTGCAGGCGGCCCAGGGTAAGATCGGCAACATCACCGATACCGTGCTGCTTTACTGCTATCACTACGATCCCCGGGCCGGTAAGTACGGCGCCGTGGTCAGCAATGTGCTCAAGATCGGCGGTCTCGCAACCATATTGATTCTGGGCACGTTCGTGTTTGTCATGTACCGTGCCGACCGGAGCGCGGCGCACAGGGAGTTAGGGCGAGTTACATAATTATGTCGAAATACTTACCATTGTGGCCGGATTCGGCCTCGACCATGTCAGGGCAGGTGGATGCGCTCTACATCTATCTGTTGCTCGTGGCCGGCGTCATGACGACGCTCATTTTTATTGCGGTCACGGTTCTGGCGATCAAGTACCGGCGCAAGCCCGGCGTTGAGGCGCACCAGATCGAAGGCTCGACGATCCTCGAAATTACCTGGTCGATCATCCCGTTCGGCATCATGCTGACGTTTTTTATCTGGGGCGCGGTCATTTACTTTCAGGAGCGCACGCCTCCCGCCGATTCGACCGAAGTGTATGTTGTCGCCAAGCAGTGGATGTGGAAGATCGAGCACATGGAGGGCCAGCGCGAGATCAACGAACTCCATGTTCCGACGGGCCAAGATGTGAAATTGATCATGACGTCGCAGGATGTCATCCACAGTTTCTTCGTGCCGGCGTTCCGCATCAAGCAGGATGTGCTGCCCGGCCGCTACACCACGCTTTGGTTCAAGGCGACCAAGCCCGGCGTCTATCACCTGTTTTGCGCGGAATACTGTGGCACCATGCATTCCGGTATGGGCGGCAGTATCGTGGTGATGGAGCCGCAAGAGTACGCGCAGTGGATGGCGGGCAGCTCCTCGCCGCCACTCCAGGAAACCGGCCAGCAGGTGTTTTCGTCGCTCGGTTGTTCGACGTGTCATCGCACCGACGTCCAGGGTCGCGGCCCGAACTTAACCGGCATCTATAACAAGCCGGTCCTTCTCGAAGACGGTCGAACCGTAGTTGCCGACGAAAACTATGTGCGCGAATCCATTCTGAACCCAACCGCAAAAATTGTGAGCGGGTTTAAGCCGGTGATGCCGACGTTCCAGGGCATCGTCAGCGAAGAGCAACTGAACGCGCTGGTGGCTTACGTCAAATCGTTAAGCCAGCCACCATCGCCGGGGACGGCAGGCCTGCAAGGCCAGCCTTCCGCGCCCCCGGGACAACCCACGAATGCGCAGGTGCAATAGCCATGGCGAGTGAAGCAATTACGGTGAATCGGGCTCCGACGAATTATCTGACGAATGGCCACGGGCTTAAGTCCTGGCTGCTGACCACCGACCACAAGCGGATCGCGATCCTCTATCTGATCTCGATCACGACCTTCTTTTTTCTCGGCGGCTTTTTCGCCATGCTCATCCGGCTCGAACTGCTCACGCCGCAGGGCGACCTGATGCAGGCCGACACTTACAACAAAGTTTTCACCATGCACGGCATGATCATGGTGTTCTTCTTCCTGATCCCCGTGGTGCCGGCCGTGCTGGGAAATTTTCTCGTGCCGATCATGATCGGCGCTAAAGACTTGGCCTTCCCGCGCATCAACTTACTAAGTTGGTATCTCTACATAATTGCCGGCATCCTCTTCCTGCACTGCATGTTGATTGGTGGTGTCGATACTGGCTGGACGTTCTATACCCCATTCAGCACAGTTGGCAGCAATACCAATGTCATTGAAGCTGGACTCGCAGTCTTCATCGCAGGTTTCTCGTCCATCTTCACGGGACTCAATTTCATCGTGACCATTCACCGCATGCGCGCCCCCGGCCTGACCTGGGACCGCCTGCCGCTGTTCATCTGGGCCAACTACGCCACCAGCCTCATCATGGTTCTGGGCACGCCTGTGGTCGCGATCACGATTGTCCTGGTCGCAGTCGAGCGCCTCTTCCACCTCGGCATTTTCGATCCTAAACTTGGCGGGGACCCGCTGCTCTTTCAACACCTGTTCTGGTTCTATTCGCATCCCGCCGTCTACATCATGATTCTGCCCTCGATGGGCGTGGTCAGCGAGCTTATTACCTGCTTCTCGCGCAAGCGCGTCTTTGGATACAAATTCATTGCCCTGTCCAGCGTTGCCATTGCCGTTCTTGGATTTCTGGTCTGGGCGCACCACATGTTCGTAGCCGGCATTTCGCTCTACGCCGCGATGATTTTTTCGTTTCTGACTTTCTTCATCGGCGTGCCCTCGGCCATCAAGGTTTTCAATTGGACCGCGACCCTTTATCGCGGATCGATCGAATTCGCCACGCCGATGCTCTACGCCTTCGGTTTCATCGGCCTGTTCACCATCGGCGGATTGACCGGCCTCTTCCTGGCTACGCTCGGAATCGACGTCCACGTCACCGACACTTACTTCGTAGTCGCACACTTCCACTACGTGATGGTGGGTGGTGTCTTGATGGGGTTCTTGGGTGGCATGCATTTCTGGTGGCCCAAAATCAGCGGTCGCATGTATCCGGAAGGCTGGGCAAAGCTTTCTGCCCTGCTCGTCTTCGTCGGTTTCAACCTGACGTTCTTCCCGCAATTCATTCTCGGCTATGTCGGCATGCCGCGCCGCTACTGGCAGTATCCTCCGGAGTTCCAGGTACTGAACGTGCTTTCGACCGCGGGTTCAAGCGTGCTGGCAGTGGGCTATCTGCTGCCCATGATCTACTTCATGTGGTCCCTGCGGTACGGCCCGATCGCCGAAGCGAATCCCTGGAATGCAGCGGGCCTCGAATGGAAGACGCCTTCGCCGCCGCCGACCTTCAATTTCGACGAGACGCCGGTCGTGACCTGGGAAGCCTACAACTACGACGAGATTCCACCCAAAGAGCTGGAGGTTCCCGTTGGCGGATAGTCAAGTGACCGTGGCCGAACACACCGAGCATAACCCTGCGCTGCGCCATCATTTCGCCGACGCACAGCAGCAGAAGAACGCCGCCTCGCTCGGCATGTGGCTGTTCCTCGTCACGGAAATTATGTTCTTCGGCGGCATGTTCTGNNGCACTTCAATGCATTCGCCGCCGGCAGCCAGCAGTTGAACATCTGGATGGGAGCGATCAACACCGCCGTCCTTATCGTCAGCTCCGTTACTGTCGTATTGGCGGTGAAAGCCGCGGAAGCGGGCAAGCGCAAATTGCTCACCGGCTACCTCGTGGTAACCGTGCTGCTGGGCATGACCTT
>PLHN01000062.1:0-170 GCA_003139975.1 Acidobacteriaceae bacterium | reverse complement strand
GCGATGACGGGCATGCACGCGCTCCACATGATCATCGGCTGCGGATTGTTTAGCACCCTGGCGGTATTGGCCTGGAAGGGGCACTACTCTCCGGGATACTTCACGCCGATAGAGAATGCCGGTCTGTATTGGCATCTCGTCGACATTATCTGGATTTATTTGTTCCCGTT
>PLHN01000241.1 GCA_003139975.1 Acidobacteriaceae bacterium | reverse complement strand
GTTTGCCGTGCACCACTTCATCATGCGAGATCGGCAGGATGAAATTTTCCGACCATGCGTATACGAACGAAAACGTGATCAAATGATGATTGTAGCGACGGTATACCGGATCGAGTTCGACATATCTCAACGTGTCGTTCATCCAGCCCATGTTCCATTTGAAGTTGAAGCCGAGCCCGCCGTACAGCGGCGGCGTGGTCACACCGGCAAACGACGTGGACTCTTCGGCGATGGTAAGCACGCCGGGATGCGCATGATGCAGGGTGTCGTTCATCTGCCGCAGAAAATCGATGGCCTCGAGATTCTCGCGGCCGCCGTAGCGGTTCGGCAGCCATTCGCCGGCCTTGCGGCTGTAATCGAGGTAGAGCATGGATGCCACGGCGTCCACCCGCAGCCCGTCGACGTGGTAGCGGTCGGCCCAGAACAGCGCATTCGCCACCAGGAAATTCCGAACTTCGTGGCGTCCGTAGTTGAATATCTTGGTGCCCCACTCGGTATGCTCGCCGAGGCGGGAATCTGCATGTTCATACAGCGCACTTCCATCGAAGTTCGACAGCCCATGGGCGTCGCGCGGGAAATGCGCGGGCACCCAGTCGAGGACCACGCCGATCCCTGCTTGGTGGCAACGGTCGACGAAGTACATGAAATCCTGCGGCGTGCCGTAGCGCGCTGTGGGCGCGAAGTAGCCGGTCGTTTGGTATCCCCAGGAGCCGTAGAAAGGATGCTCCATGATGGGAAGCAATTCGACGTGCGTGAAGCCGAGGCGGTTGACGTGATCGGCGAGACGGGGCGCAGTTTCGCGGTAGGTGAGCGGGCGATTGTGTTCTTCGGGGACGCGCATCCAGGAGCCGAGGTGCACCTCGTAAATCGAGATGGGCGCATGTGTGGTGTTGGCCGCGGCGCGATTGTGGAAATAGGCTGCGTCATTCCATGTGTAATCCAGATCCCAGACGACCGAGGCGGTGCGCGGAGGCTTTTCGTCGAGGATCGCGACCGGGTCGGCCTTTTCGGCTTTATAGCCGTGCTGAGTGGAGTCGATATGAAACTTGTAGAGTGCGCCTTTGGTGACGCCGGGGATGAAGCCTTCCCAAATTCCCGACGAACCGCGCGGCTGGAGTTGGTGCGAAGTGGGATTCCAGTTGTTGAAGCTGCCGATCACGGTGACCCGGCGGGCATTCGGAGCCCATAGGGCGAAGATGGCACCGGCCACTCCGTTGGACTCGATGAGGTGTGCGCCCATCTTGTCGTAGATGCGGTAATGGCTGCCCTCATTGAAGAGGTAGAAGTCTTCCGGGGTGAGGAGGGAAACGTCGAAATGAACGGGAGAGGCGTGCTCGGAGGTCATTTTCGTGGTCATTAGCGTCCCGATTAGTGTAGTCCAATCTGGGGCGGGATTCGAATCTGGGGGCTGGACAACACCTACCTTATGCCATACTAAAATTTTGCCGATTCATCTAGAGGGAAACAAAGAAAGATGGCGCAGATACGGGTTGTTCTTCTCTGGCATCAACACCAGCCTTTTTATAAGGACCTGGTCACGGGGCGGTATCGTTTGCCGTGGACGCGGCTGCACGCGTTAAAGGACTACTACGGCATGGTGAAGTTGCTGGACGAGTTTCCGCAGGTGCATCAGACGTTCAACTTGGTGCCCTCGCTGATCTGGCAGATTCAAGACTATGTTTCGGGAGAGGCGCAGGATCCGTTTCTGCAGGTGGCCAGCCGTCCGGCCAAGGATCTGACGCAGGAAGAACGGCGGTTTGCGCTGCAGTATCTTTTTCAGGCGCATCCGGCCAACGTGATTGGGCGCTATCCGAGATTCCGGGAACTGTTTGAGAAGTTCCGCAGCGCGGGGAGTTCGCCGGAAAACGCGGAGAAATATTTTCTGCCGCAGGACTTCACCGATTTGCAGGTGCTGTCGCAGATTGGATGGTTCGACGAGTTCTTTCTGGAGGAAAAAGATATTGCGGAATTGATCCGCAAGGGCCGGAACTACTCGCTTGAAGACCAGCGGTTGGTGATTGCGCGGGAGCGGGAACTCATGGCGCGCGTCTTGCCCGCCCACGCGGATGCGGCCCGCAAAGGGCTGATCGAGATTTCGACCTCGCCGTACTATCACCCGATCCTTCCGCTGGTTTGTGACACGCAGATGGGAGCGGTTTCCTCGCCGGGGTTGCCATTGCCGCAGAACCGCTACCGGCATCCGGAGGACGCGCGCGAGCAGTTATTGCGCGGACTGGACTTGCACGAGAAAGTATTTGGCGCGCGGCCGACTGGCGTGTGGCCATCGGAGGGAAGCGTTTCCGAAGAGGTGGTGGGAATTGCGCAGAAGCTGGGCGTTAAATGGATGGCGACCGACGAAGGGGTGCTGGGGCGGAGCCAGGGAATCTTCTTTGCCCGCGATGGAAATGGATATCTGAATTCCGACCTGGCCCACCGGCTCTACACGATTTATCGCTACGAAAATGCCGGAACGGAAATGAATCTGCTGTTCCGCGATCACACGCTTTCGGACCTGATCGGATTTGTGTACTCGGGAATGCCGCCACAGGAAGCGGCCAACAATCTCATCACAAAAATCAGGGATTCGGCGCGGCCCCTCACACAGAGCGGCCACGATGCCATCATTCCAATCTTCTTGGACGGCGAGAATGCCTGGGAATATTACCCGAAATCGGGGCGCGAGTTCTTGCGGAGATTTTACGATGCGTTGCAAAAGGATCCTGGAATCGAAGCCGTAACCGTGAGCGAGGCGATCGCGCGCCACAAGAACAAGGGGCAGCTGAAATCGCTGGTGCCGGGCTCGTGGATTAACGCGAACTTCAACGTCTGGATTGGCGCTCCCGAAGACAACAAGGCCTGGGACTACCTGTATGGGGCACGCAATTTCTATGCGCAGGCGGCCGCCGGCGCTTCGGAGGAGCAACGCAAACTGGCGTGGGAAGAAATCTTGATCGCCGAGGGCAGCGACTGGAACTGGTGGTACGGGCCCGAGCATCACTCGGAGAACGACCGTGATTTCGATGAACTGTATCGCAAGCACCTGTCGAATGCTTACCAGGCGCTCGGCGGAACGCCTCCCGATTATCTGGCGCAGCCGATCANNCACGGCAAACAGTTTCTGCTGGATGGCGTGTATGGGGGGATTGACGAGCACTATGTGTACGGCCGGCTGGATTTCGCGGGAAACGCTCCGGCAGACGCGTTTGAAGTAGTGGTCAATGTAGAGTCCTGGACGAACCATGGTGGCAGTCCGCGGCGCGAGCTTCGCCTGGATGTCGCGGCGGAAGGGCAGCGAATTCAGTCGTGGAAGGTGACCGAGGCCAAAGACNNCTGCCGCTGACGTGGCTGCTGGCCGCGCCCCTTGCGCTGGAAAAGGTTCGCGGGCAGCAAGGCTCGGAACTTCTCACGACGCGACTGCGGCTGAGGTTCAGTTTGTGGAAAAACCGTTTGCCCGTCGATGCCTTGCCGGTGGAGGGCTGGATCGAATTGGAATTACTGGCAGAGGACGACCTCATCTCCGTCGGAAGATAAGCGTCGTTCGTCATCCACTATTTGGCCTTCGCGCCAGAATGCAGCGGCTTTTGGCAAAGGCGAATGACGAACAGCCCGGTTTGCTATTGTCCCGCGGCGGCGCTCGTCATCATCATCGGGCGATTCAGTTCCATCACAAGCTCAGTGCCTGCCGGCAGCGTGGCCGAGCGATGCTTGCCGAGCCAGTGCGAAACTGTAACGGTCGCGCCGATCACGCCGCCGATGACGAAGCCCTTCGCCCCGCCGATCAGGCCGCCGAGCAGCATTCCGCCGCCGGTGCCCATGCCAATTTGCGTCAGGTCTGTGCCATCGTGGCCCGCGCCTTTGAACTGGCCTTCGGTATTGACGTCGGTGCCGTGACGGGCGTCGGTGTCCACCAGAGAGGCGTTGAGCGTAAAGCGGTCGCCGTTGGGGAGCACCAGATTCTCGGGTAAGTCGGCAATCGTCGGCTTGCCGGCAATGCGGCGCGGCTCGGTTGTTTTGGTGACGCGGCCTTCGACGGTTGCGCCA
>PLHN01000009.1 GCA_003139975.1 Acidobacteriaceae bacterium | reverse complement strand
CAGCGTCCGGGAACAGCCACTCCACGCCATCGGCGCCGACGCCGTTGTGGCGATCGCACAGACGGCGGGTAAGCGCGGGCAGATCGTCCAAACCCTCCGCTCCCGCAACGATCAGAAAATCGTTCCCGCACGCCGAGGCTTTTGTGAAATGAAGCGCCGTATTCTGTGCGGAGTTCATTCGAGAACTGACTTTGTGGCAAGCCTCGGGCGGATTTTATCACCGGGGCCGGGGCGTATTTCGCCAACGTTGGCGTCAGTAGTTAACGCGATTGATTCATCGGAAGGCGCGTCTGATAGATGCGCGCGGGCGGCTGGCCCGAAGAATGGATGACTTCCAGCAGCGTGAGATCGGTCCGGTTCACATCCTTGTCCACCAGATCGCCCTCGAAGGCAATGACGTAATTGACCTTCTTTCCCGGATCGCGCAACGCTTGCTCCCACATGCTTTCCGTGTCCGCCGGATGGATCCACGGCCTGGTGTCCTGGTTGTTCACTACGCGGCGCAGCGGAATTGCCTGCCGCTCCATGATGCCAACGTGTTCGTCCGTATCCATCAGGAAGATGGAATGCGGAGGCAGTTCCTTGATCGCCAGTTCCACCGCTGTGTCCAGGCCCCGGCGCATCTCCCAATTTCGCCAGGCTTCCTGCCAACACAAAGGCTTCTGCACCCACACAAATGCGTAGCTGGCGACAATCAGCGCGACCGCGGCAGCCACCACCTTCCACTGGTGGACGGCGAACCGTCCTGCGAGGACGCCCGCAACCAGTACTCCTGCTGAAACGGCGAACAAGGGCAGCAACTCGAGCCCGTAGCGCTGGTTGAAAATGGCAAAGGGCCACCACATGGGGACGTGCAGCACTACCGAACCATAAGCAATCGACAGCGAATAAAAAGCCACTGGCGACCAGAGCAAGACGACAATCGCCAACGCTGTTTGTTTCCGTAGCCTCCACGCCATGAAAGCCGTCGCCACAATGGCCGCCAGCAGCCAGAACCGTCCCCAGTCCCCTACCGCCAGCGTGACCTGCGCTGACTTCAGAAAATACGAGGCTGCCGCCCACAAGTTGTGCGCCGCCGGATTTGGCGCCTGCACGCGGGCTTCAATGGCTTTCGCCGAATACGATCCGTTGGCGAATGCCAGCGCGTTCCCATACACCGCTGCGTTATAGACCATCCACAAAATGGGAGCCACGGAAATTCCCACTAAAAACTTCAGAGCGCTCCACCGCAGAGCGCAATCTTTCCATCGCAGTCCGGTGATTATCAACACTAAAGCGCCGAGAATGCCAGCCAGAAACCAGCCGTCGTATCGCGTCAACTCAGCGCCCGCGATGCAGTAGGCGCAGCGGCGCAGAGCCCTGTGCGCGGCGTCGCTTTCCGGTCCGTCTTTCCCTGGCGCCTTCGCGAAATCCACCAAGTAAACCATCGCCCAGATGTAGAAAGCGAGCGCAAGTGGCTCCGTGAGCGCGGTCGCTTGCATGTAGAGGAGGTTCGGATTAGCCCCATAAACGAAGGCTGCGATGAATCCGCCCAGCTCCGCCGCCCGCGTGCGAATCGCGCTGCGGCTATCGGGGCGTGATGGGGCAGGCTCTTCCGCAGGCGCAGCGCTTTCCAGCAATCCGGTCGTCAGCCGAAAGATTCCGATCACTCCGAGTACGTAGGCAATCATCGAAGGAATCGAT
Organism: Acidobacteriaceae bacterium; assembly: GCA_003139975.1. GTDB lineage: Bacteria > Acidobacteriota > Terriglobia > Terriglobales > Acidobacteriaceae > Acidiflorens. The sequence goes on along the minus strand of PLHN01000009.1, from coordinate 911 downwards.
CCGCCGATCCCGCTTTGCCACATCTTGTCCGGCAACAGAAACGGGATCATTAGCACGTGCGGCAACGGCAGCCAAACCGTCCCCAGTTGCAGCGGGCCGGGATTCAGCGAATCGAACACGCGCCGCGCGATGTTGATGTGCGCCACCGCGTCCCCGTGCATCAGGATATCGCCTTGCCGCAGGTAGTAGAAGAACGAACCCAGCGACACCCAGGCCGCGAGCGTGCCGATGCGGGTCAAGCGATTGGCCGGCGCCGTCTTCGCGCTCACGTTGCGCTGTTTCATGAATTGAAGAATAAATCAGCGCTTCTAACCGTGCTTGAAAGAGCGCGGCTTGAAAGGCAGCGGGAGAAAAGCCGCTTGGGGGAAATCGTTGCGAAACCCGAATCCCAAGCCCAAGGGAATTTCCTGAGACCTGAGACCTGAGACCTGCCCCCTCTACTCCAGATGCGTGAGCTCCCGGAACAACTCGAACCTTGCCTCGATCTCCCCGCGTGTCAGATTCTGCAGACGCTCGGTACCGAAGTTCTCTACCGCAAACGATCCCATCACACCGCCGTAAAACAGAGCGCGCTTCAGCACTTCGCGATTCACCTCGCCTTGCGAGGCAATGTAGCCCATGAATCCGCCGGCAAAGGAATCGCCCGCGCCCGTCGGATCTTTCACTTCCTCAATCGGCAGCGCCGGAGCACGAAATGGATGCGACCCGGCCCCAAAGGCGCCGTCGCGAAAAAAGATGGTTGCGCCGTATTCGCCGTGCTTCACCACCAAAGCCTGCGGCCCCATCGCCAGCACTTTCCGCGCCGCTCGCGGAAGATTCTTTTCCCCTGCCAGCATTTTCGTCTCGGTGTCGTTGATCAGCAGCACGTTCACCAGCTTCAAGGTCTCGGCCAATTCCTTGGGCGTGCCGTT
>PLHN01000480.1 GCA_003139975.1 Acidobacteriaceae bacterium | reverse complement strand
CGCGGCATCCGCACCTTCGAAACCTACACCCGCAACACGATGGATATTTCCGCGATTCCCATCATTCACAAGCTTTCCCATTTGCCCATGACGGCTGATCCATCGCATGGAACGGGCCGCCGCGATAAAGTTGCGCCCATGGCGCGCGCGTCGGTCGCCGCCGGAGCCGACGCCCTGCTGATCGAAGTCCATCACCAACCTGACAAAGCGCTGTCGGATGGCGCGCAGTCGCTTTATCCCGAACAGTTCGCCGAACTGATGGACAGCATTCGCATGATTGCTCCTGCCATCGGGCGCCAGATCGCGTAAGAGAATTTGCAATTTGTGATTGGTAATTTGTGATTTTGTCTTGCGATTACAAATCACAAATTGCAAATGCCCTTCAAGCAAGTCACCATCATCGGAACGGGGTTGATTGGCGGGTCAATGGGTCTCGCGCTCCGCAAGCGTCATCTCGCCCGCCGCGTCATTGGCTGCGACCGCGCGCCCGTTCTCGAACGCGCCATCGAGTGCGGAGCGATCGAGGCGGGCTCGCCGAACCCCGCCGATGCGGTGCACGGCAGCGATCTCGTCATTCTGGCAACACCCGTCATTGCCATTCTCGACTTGATCGAACGTCTCGCACCCTCGCTGCCGGCGCGCACGCTCGTCACCGATGTAGGCAGCACGAAAGCGGAAATCGTCGCGCGCGCCGCCAAGTCTTTCGGCCGCACTGCCGGACAGCGTTTCCTCGCCGGTCACCCCATGGCGGGCAAAGAACATGCGGGAGTTGAATTCGCCGATGCGGATCTCTTCGAGGGCGCGGCCTGGCTATTCACGCCGTTGCCCCGGCAGAATCCGCATGCAGGAGTTTGCGGAGAGTTCGTCTACTGCGCAGAGAAGATGGGCGCGCGCGCCGCCATGCTGGATCCTGCCGATCATGATCGCTTCTGCGCCTGGGTCAGCCATCTTCCGCAGATGATTTCGACCGCGCTGGCAGCCACGCTGGTGGATGAGTTCGGGCCGGATGCGCCGCTCCTCGATATTGGCGGCCGCGCGCTGCGCGAAATGACTCGTATTTCCGGCTCTCCTTATTCCATGTGGCGCGACATCGCCATCACAAACAAAAGGAACCTTGGCGAGGCGCTGCATAAACTGGAGCAGAGGCTGGCGCACATCCGTGAAAACCTAGATTCGAAGCAACTCGCGGACGAATTCGAGCGCGCACACCAACTGAGAAAAACGAAATCTCCAGCGCGGAAGCAGATCAGAGGTTAGAACCCAGCTTCGAGCTAGAACCTAACCAGGTTGCTCGCAGCTCACCTCTGACCTCTGCAATCCCCTTCGAACGGATTTTCATTTAGAATCACAGCGTCATGCACAAGGTCGTCGGCAGCGCCGAAGAGGCTATTCAGGACGTATTCGACGGCGCCACCATCATGGTGGGTGGATTCGGGCTGTGCGGTATGCCTGAGAATCTGATCCGCGCACTCGCCGCCAAGGGCACGAAGAATCTCACCACCATCAGCAACAACGCCGGAGTGGATGGCGCCGGCATGGGGTTGCTTCTCGCGAATGGCCAGATGAAGCGCCACATCGGAACCTATGTCGGCGAAAACAAACTACTCGAACAGATGGTGCTCAATGGCACGGTTGAGCTTGACCTGGTTCCTCAGGGTACGTTTGCCGAGCGTATTCGCGCTGGCGGCGCGGGCATTCCGGCGTTCTTCACGCCGACCGGAGTTGGCACGGTGGTGGCCGATGGCAAAGAGGCACGCGAGTTCGACGGCCGAACCTACATCATGGAACGCGCGCTCAATGCCGACTTCGCATTCGTAAAGGCCTGGAAGGGCGACAAGTGGGGCAACCTTGTTTATCGAAAGACCGGCCGTAATTTCAACCCGATGATGGCAACAGCGGCCAAAATCACGATTGCCGAAGTCGAACATCTGGTGGAACCGGGAGAACTCGATCCCGACATGGTGCATACGCCCAGCGTGTACGTGAAACGGATCTTTCAAGGTCAGGTGTACGAGAGGCGTATTGAAAAACGAACGGTAAGGAAGGAAGTCATTGGTCGTTAGTCGTCCGTCGTTCGGGATGCAGTGATGCTGGCGCACCTATCTCCGAATGACCAGCGACTACCGACCAACGACTTTGCACTAGAGAATCCTATGCCTACTGAAGCCAAACCGTCGAAAGACACCGAAAAGCGCGACCGCATCGTAAAGCGAATCGCTCGCGAACTGCGCGATGGATTTTACGTCAACCTCGGCATTGGCATGCCCACCCTGATCGCGAACCATGTTCCCGTTGGGATGGACGTGATTCTCCAGAGTGAGAATGGCATGCTCGGCATCGGGCCCTATCCGGTCGAAGGCACCGAAGACGCCGACCTGATCAACGCGGGCAAGGAGACGGTCAGCGAACTTCCGGGCACTGCGTATTTTTCGAGCGCCGATTCTTTTGCCATGATTCGCGGCGGCCACGTCGACCTGAGCGTGCTCGGCGCGATGGAAGTCGACGAACAAGGCAACCTTGCAAACTGGATGATCCCTGGGAAGATGGTCAAGGGCATGGGCGGGGCGATGGACCTGGTCGCCGGCGCGCGCCGCGTCATCATTGCCATGGAGCACGCGACGAAAGATGGTCAGCCGAAAATTCTAAAAACATGTACGCTCCCGCTCACGGGCGTGAAGGTCGTTGATACGATTGTCACCGAGATGGCGTACATCCGCGTCACTCCGCAGGGATTGCTGCTCGAGGAAATGGCGCCAGGGCTGACGGTTGAAGACGTGCAGCGGGCCACCGAACCAAAGCTCATTGTCAGTCCCACCTTGAAAACCATGGAGAGCTAGAACCCCCGGCTAGCGGACTCAGTTCTTAGTATCCATCGTTCTTGCGAACAAAGGCACCGCCTGCATTTTGGATTGTCATTCCGGCCGAACGGAGGGAGGCTTCTTGCCAGTTCGCCTAAACCCGGAACGGCGCGCTGAGCAGGCGAACTGGAAACAGGATCACCGCACGCACTAAAGCCAGCACGCCGTGGACCGCGATTCCCACGATGCGAAACGGCAGCAGCACAAGCCACACGAGCGGATAAAGAACAAGCGCAAGGAGGGCGAGCGGCCAGCAAAGAACAAACAAAATGCACCAGAGCAGAAAGGCGAACATAGCGACCTCCTTGGGATGGTACGGAACCGGGCTGGAAAAGTTCCTGGATGCGTGGCGCGTTCATCCCCTCGTCCGCAAACGGCGCGAATGAGTTTAGTCGCACCCGCACACACGTCACTGCAACCGGAAATTCACGACGATCTCCGTCTTGACAGCTACCGGTTTGCCCTCAAGAAGATACGGCTTATATCGCCACTGCTGAACCGCACCCACAGCTGCGGGAATCAACTCCTTTGGGCCAGAGATTGGCGTTAAGTCGGCGATCCGGCCATCTTTGTCAATCGATGCCTGCAACACAACGGTCCCCTGAACGTGATTCCTCCGCGCAGATTCGGGATATACAGGCGCGACCTTGTGGATCAACAGCCCTGCCGAGACTCCCTGTGGCACCTGCACTACATTCTTATTCTCGCCTTGGGCGCTTCCACCTCCCGCACTTCCACCACTGTCCTTGGCTGCACTGGGTGGCGGTGTGGTGTCGGTAACTTTGTCACTGAAAGCGAAGCTGAATGGTATCTTCGTGGCGATTTTGACAGGCTTTCCGTCTTTGATGAACGGCCTGAACTTCCATTTCTTAGCGGCAGCGACGGCCGCCTCGGCAAGCATCTTATCGCCGCTGATGACTTCAACGCTGTCGACATCGCCCGTCTCACTGATGAAAGCTTTCACCCAGACTTGGCCTTGGATACCCTCTTGTGCGGCGCGGATCGGGTAGTCGGCTTTCGGTGTCTTAATAGGCTCAAGGCGGACGGAGTCTCCCGGCTTGGGAGAAGAGGTGGGTGAGGGGGAACCCTGGGCGCTGTCTTTCGGTCTTGAAGGTTCCGAAGCTTGCGGGGGCGTTGCGTTAGGATTGCCTGGCTGTGTCGGGGATAAGTTGTCGGACTGAGCTATAAGTTTGATGGATGCAGCAAAGAGGACAAGGATCAGCATTCGAAGAAGGCGCATATCGCGAAGAATTTAACATGAATGGTCTGCGGCGGTTGCAGAAATCGAGATCCAGCCATATCTTGCCGAATCGCCTATTTCTGGGGCGCCGCCAGATGCTTCTTTAGGAATCGCAGTGTGCGAGGCCCCGCATCGCGCCATACGTCGTTTTCAAAACCGTGCCCGGTTCCCGGATAGATTTTGATTTCATAGGGAATAACTTTTTCTTCCAGCAGCCGCTGCAGGTTGTAGGCCTCGCTTACCGGGATAGTGGAATCGGCCTCGCCGTGCAGGATGAGCACCGGGCAGAGGCGACGCATGAAGAGCTTCATTTCGCGCGGCAGGCCGCCGAAGAATTCAACCACGGCTTGGACGCGATTATCAATTGATGAATTCGCGAGCGAGAGATAAGCGCCAAGCGAGAAACCAAGGAGCGCGATGCGCTCGCGATCGACGGCCGGCTGCTTTTCGACGAAGCTGACGGCATCCCAGAGCGTCTTCATCCAGATGGGAAAGTTGCGCAGAATGGTCGCCTTATCGGCGGACTCAGTGTCGGTACGATCAAAATAGTGCAGGACGTAAACTGCAAATCCCTGCTCGGCAAGGAGCATGGCGGATTGGTCCATTCCCTGGACGTCGCCGCCTGCGCCGTGAAGGGCGACGACGGCGGGGAGGGGATTGCCATTGGCCGCGGGGATATATGCATCGAGGCGGATGGGCTTGCCGCCGCTGTCGAAGGTTAGGCCGGACTGGGAGACTGTGGGCATCACCGAAAACCGCCGGGCCTCGCCCGGCTGTCCCTACGCAGGCGCCTCCGACAGCTGCTTTAGCGATTTCGTGTATGGCGCGCGCGCCACTCCGCGCTCGGTGATGATTGCCGCCACGTATTTTGCCGGGGTCACATCGAATGCTGGGTTTTCGATTTCCACTCCATCCGGCACCATCTGCTTCCCGGCAATGTGCGTGACCTCGCGGGCATTGCGCTGTTCAATCGGAATCTTGCTGCCGTCGGGGGTTGCTAGATCGACGGTCGAAATCGGCGCGGCCACGTAAAACGGAATGCCGTGCTCTTTGGCTAACACAGCCACCGTGTACGTTCCAATCTTGTTCGCCACATCGCCGTTCGCGGCAATGCGGTCGGCGCCCACGACGATGGCCCCGATTTTGCCCTGCTTCATCATTGCGCCTGCCATGTTGTCGGATATCACTGTGGTTGGAATGCCGTCCTTCATCAACTCCCACGCGGTGAGCCGCGAACCTTGCAGAAACGGGCGCGTCTCATCGGCGTAAACGTGAATTTTCTTGCCGTGCTCGATGGCCGCGCGAATGACACCGAGCGCAGTGCCGTAACCGGCCGTGGCCAGCGCTCCTGCGTTGCAATGCGTGAGGACGCCCCCGCTGGCGGGCATGAGTGCGGCGCCGTGTCGACCCATGGCCTTATTGGCGGCAATGTCTTCGGCGTGCATGCGCTGCGCTTCTTCGATCAACGCCTGCTTAACTTGCGGGATGGGGCGGATGCGGAGGACTTCGAATTTCTCCTGCATGCGGCGAATGGCCCAGAAGAGATTGACCGCGGTAGGCCGCGTCTGGCGGATGGCCTCGCAGATCTGGTCGAATTCTTTCTTGAGATCAGCACCGTTTTCAGCTTTGGAATTCTTGACCCCGAGCGCAATGCCCATCGCTGCAGCCACACCGATGGCCGGAGCTCCGCGCACAACCATGTTGCGGATAACGTCGGCGACCTGCTGGTGCGTGGTGCAGGTCACGTAGGTTTCTTCGGTAGGCAGCTTGGTCTGGTCAATGAAGCGTACACCGTGGTCGGTCCATTCGAGAGTGTGGATCATGAAATCAATCGTTGGTCGTTCGCTGGTTGATTGCTAGATGCTGCTTTCTTACATCGTTCGCTGTGAAGATCGCGACGAAGGGCGCCCCTGCGGCAGCTTTTTCCACATTCGGCCGCCCGTGAGCCTCCTCGCGCTCTACCAGGCACATCACGCCTGTGATCTTAAAACCGAAATCGCGGGCGGCTTCAATGGCTTGCACCGTGGAGCCCCCCGTTGTGCAAACATCGTCTACGATCACGACGCGTGCGTCTTTATCCCGAAAGCCCTCGATGCGCTGGCCGGTGCCGTGTTGCTTTTCGGCCTTTCGAACTAAGAACCCGTGCAGCGTGCTGCTTACGACCGCAACGGCCACAACGATGGGATCTGCACCCATGGTCAAACCGCCGATGGCGTCGGCATGCCAGCCCTGGTGGCGCATTTCGTCGAGGAAGACCTGGCCGACGAGTTGGGCGCCGCGCGCGTCAAGCGTGGTCGTGCGGCAGTCAATGTAGTAGTCACTGGTTCCCCCGGACGAAAGTTTGAATTCGCCGAGTCGAAATGACTTGCGGGCAAGCATCTCCAGAAGCTCTTGGCGTGGTGTAGACATGAATTTCTACGATAACACGGGCCGGAGGACCGAGTTCTCGGTTCCCAGTTCTCAGTTCTCAGAAGAGACGCACACGTGGCAACACTGAGAACTGGGAACTGAGAACTCTACTGATTCAGCTTCTCCAGATGCCGAAATCCATCTGTGCCCATGAACATCAGCACGGAAAGCGTTCCGTTGTAGGCGACGTGAACGAGGAGACCGGCGGCTACAGAGTTCTTGTACGCTCGAACCATCGTGAGGACCGTGCCCACCAGGAAGATGACCAGCACGGGACCCCAGGAGAACATAAGCTGCGACCCGTGAAGCAACGCGAAGGCAAATCCAGTAGTAAAGATGGCGGCCGTGAAGCCGATGCCGCGGGCCAGGACGGGATAGAGAAATCCGCGAAAGAAGAGTTCTTCCATCAATGGCGCCAGAGTGATGCCGAAAATCGTGAGCGCCCAAGCTTCAGCCGGAGTGCGGAAGAACATATCAATTGGAAGATTCTTCGGCATGGGCAGGAGGTGCGCCAGCAATTGCAATGCGAGCGAGAGCACGACGCCCCCGACTAGGTACGGCGCGATGTTCTGCGGCCAATTCCAATGGATGGCAGCGAGAAAATCGGGTCGGCCGCGCTCGCGTGTCACCAGGACGTACATGTAAGCCAGGACCAGAACGTAGGCAACCGCCTGTCCGGCCACCACAATGAGAGGGACGCGAGCCAGGCTGACGAGCGAGGCGTGAGGGCGCAGCCAAGTGCGCGCGGCAAAGAGGACGGTGAAAATTCCTATGAAGAGCGCAATGACGGCGATAAAAACAAGCCGCAGGACATCCAGACCTGACCACGCGGGATCGCGCAGCGTTTCGAGAGCGGGCGCGATCAGCGAGGGCTCACCTGTCGCACCGGATTCAGCGGGCACGTCGATTGCTGAGGGCGTGATGTCAACAACGAGAGCGTCCGACGGCGCCGAGGATTGACCTGTGCCTTCGTGGGCGCCGTTTTCGCGCTCGGGGCTGTCCACGCCATTCTGTTGCTCCGGCTGGGCCGGACGCGCCGGGCTTAGGTCATCGGGGAATGCGTTCACGCGGATTCCTGTCGGGCGGTCTCAGAAGATGAATTCCGGTCGGAGTTGCTAGCGGTAGCACCATTCAGAGCAGAGCCATTGAAATACGAAGCCAACTCCTGGCCAGTGTACGACTTCTTCACGCGTGCGACCTGCTCGGGCGTGCCCTGCGCGACGATGCGGCCGCCCTCCGCTCCGCCCTCGGGGCCAAGGTCCAGGATCCAGTCGGCGTTGCGGATCACGTCGAGATTGTGCTCGATGATAATGACCGTGTTGCCCAGGTCGGTCAGCCGGTGCAGCACGTCGAGGAGCTTGCGCACGTCGTCAAAGTGCAAGCCAGTGGTGGGCTCGTCAAGCAGGTAAAGAGTCTTGCCCGTCTGGCGCTTGCTGAGCTCGCGAGCCAGCTTGATACGCTGCGCTTCTCCTCCGGAAAGGGTAACCGCAGATTGACCGAGATGAATGTATCCCAGGCCGACATCGACCAGCGTTTGCAGCTTTTGCCGGACCTGGGGAATGTTTTCCAGAATGTGCAGCACATCGCTTACCGGCATTTCGAGCAGGTCGGCGATCGAATATCCGTTGAAGCGAACCGTGAGCGTCTCATGATTGTAGCGGTGGCCGCCGCACACTTCGCATTGCACGTAAACGTCGGGCAGAAAATTCATTTCGATGCGCCGCTGGCCTTCCCCCTGGCAGGCTTCGCAGCGCCCGCCGGACACGTTAAAGGAAAAGCGTCCGGGCTTGTAGCCGCGCTCGCGCGCTTCCGGCAGCATGGCGAAGAAATCGCGGACGAGCGAGAAGATTCCGGTATAGGTCGCGGGATTGGAGCGGGGCGTGCGCCCGATGGGCGACTGGTCAATCCGAATCACCTTATCAATCAGCTCGCTGCCGGTGATCGACTTGTGTGCGCCGGGCTCCTCCCGCGAACGGTAGAGCTGGCGCGCCAGAGCGCGATACAGGATGTCATTCACCAACGTTGATTTGCCGGAGCCGGAGACACCCGTAACCACGGTCATGACGCCAAGCGGAAACACGACGTCAAGATTCTTAAGATTATTTTGGCGCGCGCCGAGAATGGTAATGGCCTTGCCGTTCGGGCTGCGGCGCTCCGGCAGCATGGCAATACGCTGGCGTCCCGCCATATAAGCGCCCGTGAGCGACGATGGCGTATCCATGATCTGCTGGGGCGTGCCGCTGGCAACGAGCGCGCCTCCGTGACGTCCGGCGCCGGGGCCAAGATCAATCACGTAGTCGGCGCGGCGGATGGTTTCTTCATCGTGCTCGACGACGAGCACCGTGTTTCCAAGATCGCGCAGATTTTCGAGCGCGGCCAGCAAGCGTCCGTTGTCGCGCGAATGGAGGCCAATGGAAGGTTCGTCGAGAACGTAGAGCACGCCGCGAAGTTTCGACCCGATCTGCGTGGCCAGGCGAATCCGCTGGCCTTCTCCGCCGGAAAGGGTGGCTGCCGACCTCCCTAGAGACAAATAGCCTAGGCCGACCGCATTCAAGAACTCAAGACGCTCCACGATTTCGTGGAGAATCCGGCTGGCGATGGTCTCGTCGCGGCCCACCAGTTTAATTTTGCGCGCAGTTTCGAGAGCACGCGAAATCGGCAGCCCGGTGAAGTCGGCAATTGACAGACCGCCGACTTTGACAGCCAGGCTCTCGGCGCGCAAGCGTTGCCCCCGGCACGCCGGGCATTCGGTGGCCGACATGAAATCCATCAGATAATCGCGGTAGGTATCGGAGGTCGAACTCTCAGCAGTCTGCTTGAGATGCCCGATCGCGCCGAAGAAACCTGTTTTCCCCCCTCGCGCCTGCTCACCATAAAGCAGCAGGTTCTGAATTTTCTCAGGAAACTTTTCGAAGGGCGTGGCGAGGTCGAGCGAATACGCCTGCGCAAGCAACTGCACGCCGTGAATCAGACTTTGCGAAGCCGAACCCGGCCCGAGGCCACCATCCAGCAAGGGCTTCGACCAGTCGACAATTACTTTGGCGGGATCGAAATCGTAGCGGCTCCCAAGGCCGTGGCACTCGGGACACGCTCCATAGGAACTGTTAAAAGAGAACGAGCGCGGCTCCAGTTGGGGAACGCTGACACCGCAATCCGGGCAGGCGAGCACGGAGGAATAAAGCGTTTCCTCTCCATTGACCACTGCGACCAGCACCAGGCCCCCGCCGAGTTTCATTGCCAGCGAAATGGAAAGCTCAAGCCGGTGCTCGATGCCGGGCTTGACCAGCAACCGGTCCACCACCACTTCAATCGTGTGATTCTTGCGCTTATCGAGTTGGAGGTCGTCTTCCAGGCTGACCAGTTCACCATCGACCCGAGCCCGCGTAAAGCCGTGCTGGACGAGCTTTTCCATCTCCTTTTTAAACTCGCCTTTGCGCCCGCGCACAATCGGCGCCATGATCATGACCCGATCGTCCGGCGTGAGCGCCAGGACCCTCTGCACAATCTGGTCTGCGGACTGGCGGGTAATCGGCTTGCCACATTTCGGACAATGAGGCAACCCGACCGACGAGTACAACAGTCGAAGGTAGTCGTAGATCTCGGTGATCGTGCCGACGGTCGACCGGGGGCTGCGGCTGGTGGTTTTTTG
>PLHN01000072.1 GCA_003139975.1 Acidobacteriaceae bacterium | reverse complement strand
GCCGCATCATCCGGATTCAGCGCGACATCCCGCACAAATGAGCGGTCGATCTTCAGCTTGCTCACCGGAAACCGCTTCAAATAGCTGAGGCTGGAATAGCCAGTCCCGAAGTCATCAATCGCCAACGACAATCCCATGTCCTTTAATTCCTGCAGAACCGGGAAGGTCACGTCGGCGCTCGATAACAAGAGACTTTCCGTTACCTCCAGTTCCAAGTATTGCGGAGCGATGCCGGTATCCAGGAGCACCTTCCTGACAAGTTCGGAGAAGCCCTCGCGACGGAACTGGACCGCCGAAACATTGACCGCCACTGAGACTGCGGCAAGCGCCTCATCTTGCCATTTCCGGGCCTGAGCGCAGNNCTGAGCACCCATTCCCCGATGGGTACGATCAGCCCGCTGTTCTCCGCGATCCGGATGAAGTCATTGGGTGGCACAAGGCCCATTTCCGGGTGTTGCCACCGCAGCAGCGCTTCCACGCCAATGATCTTTCCAGAGGCAATCTCCATCTGCGGTTGGTACATGAGAAAGAGTTCTTTCTTGTCGAGCGCCGTGCGCAAACTGTTTTCCAGGTTCAACCGGTCCACTGCGCGAGCGTTCATGTCCGCCGTAAAGAATTGAAAGTTGTTTCGCCCACTGTCCTTGGCGGTATACATGGCGGCATCGGCATGCTTGACGAGGGTTTCGCTATCCGCGCCGTGTTCCGGGTAGATACTGATGCCGAGACTGCAACTAACGCTGAGAGAATGATTCTGGATCACCATTTCAGCAGTCAGTCCATCCATTAGCCGCCTGGCGGCAACCGCTGCGTCGCCGATTTCCTTTACATCATTCACCACGACGAGGAATTCGTCCCCACCGAGCCGGGCAATTGTGTCCTGGTCGCGCCCCCATGCTTTAAGCCGTTCCGCAACGCCTTTCAGAAGCAGATCGCCGACTGAGTGCCCCAGCGAGTCATTGATGTCCTTAAACCGGTCGAGGTCGAGGAAGAAAAGCGCAACCTTGCTTTTTTTCCGGCGAGCACTGGCGAGCGCGAGCGTTAATCGGTCGCCCAGAAGAGTCCGATTCGGTAATCCTGTCAAAGCGTCGAAATAGGCCAGCGATTGAATCCGTTCCTCGGCGACCTTGCGCTCGGTGATGTCAACGATCGTGCCCTCAATAACCTTGGGAGCCCCGGCGTGGTCGGAGACGATGGTGGCATTCAACATCGCCCAGAGGCGTTCCCCGTTCTTCCGGCGAAAGTTCACCTCGTGGTTGGTAGCGAACGCCTCGCGTTTGAGTTTTCCCAGGAAGGCATCGCGATCCGAAATCTTCTCGTACATGTCTATGATCGATGCGCCGAGGGTTTCCTCAGGCGAGGCATAGCCGAACATCTGAGCCGCGGCCTGATTGCACTCCAGGACGCGGCCTTCCATCGTGGTGCGAAAGACCCCCGCCAGGTTGCGCTCAAACAGGAGCCGGTAGCGCATTTCCGACTCGCGAACGGCTTCCTCGATCCGCTTGCGCTCGGTGATGTCCACGAAAGTGACAACCGTGCCGATCGGCTTTCCATCCCGCTCGATGGGATGGGACCAGTATTCGGCGGGAAAGCAGGTCCCGTCGCGGCGCCAGATGACTTCGTCATCGATGTGGGTGCCATGTCCGCAGCGGAAAGCTTCGTAGATGTGGCACTCCTCCACGGGGTAATGCGTTCCATCCTTCCGTGTATGGTGCATCACGTCGTGCATATTCTTTCCATGCAGTTCCGCAGGATCCTCATAGCCCAGTAGTTTGAGGCAGGCGGGATTGCAGAAGGTGCATTTGCCCTCCATGTCGATACCGTAGACTGCCTCGGGGACCGAATCCAGCACCAGCCTTACCAGTTCGTTGCTTTCTCGAACCTCCTTTTCCGCTCGCTTGCGCTCGGTGATATCACGCACGAAGCAGAAGCTATACTCCTTCCCGTCGAGTTTCAGGTAGCTCGCGTTTATCTCCACCGGGAAGACACGCCCTTGTTTGGTGCAATGCTGGGTTTCAAAGTACAAGCTGCCATGCGTCGTGAGTTGCTGCCAGAACCATGGCCAACGGTCTTCTGGGAAACACGGATCGATGTCCGGGATCGACAAGGAGAGCAACTCCTCACGGGAACGGTCCAAAGAACGGCAGGACGCCTGGTTGACGTAGACGATCTGTGCCTGCGAGTTGATCCAATAGAGAGCGTCTGAGGCGTGCTCCAGTGAGAACTGCATCAGTCGCACTTTCTCTTCTGCCTTCTTGCGTGCGGTGATGTCTTCCTTGAGCGCGAGAAAGTGGGTGATGGCGCCGCTGGAATCACTGATAGGCACAATGGAGGCTGATTCCCAATAGATCTCTCCATTCTTCTTCTTGTTGGCAAACTCCCCCTGCCATTCACGGCCAGAGAGTACAGTCTCCCAGAGTTCCCGGTACACCGCCGCCGACTGCATCCCCGAATTCAGAATCCGCGGATTTTGTCCTATCGCCTCCTCTGCCGTATAGCCCGTCACCTGGGTAAATTTGGAATTGACATACTCGATCGTGCCCTGAGTGTCGGTGATGACCACGATGGCAGGGCTTTGCTCGACCGCGCTTGACAGCTTCCGAAGACGCTCCTCCACATTCTTGCGTTCGCTGATGTCGCGCACAAAGGCGAATGCATATTCCTCCCCATCGAACTTCAGGTAGGTAACATTTACCTCGACGGGAAAAACTCGTCCCTGCTTGGATTTATTAACAGTCTCGAAATGTTTCGAGCCCCGCGCCTTGAGCTCCTGCCACAACGGCTTCCACTTCTCTCTCGTTAGCTGCGGCGCAATATCCGGGATGGATAGCGACAGCATTTCTTCGCGGGAATACCCGAAGCAGTTGCAGGTTTCCTGGTTGACGTATACAAAACGGCCGCTTGGGTCCACCCAATTCACATGCCCGGCGGTATGCTCCAGCGAGAATTGCGCCAGCCGCAGTTCCTTTTCCGCCCGCTTGCGATTGGTTACGTCGGTTGTGGTTCCAACAAATTCAACAACATTCCCGGCTTGGTCGAGGATCGGCCGGCCGATGCCGTGAACCTTTCTTATCGATCCATCCGGCAGGATGATTCGAAGCTCAGTTTCAAAGCCCTTCTTAGTTGCGATCGATTCCCTCACCAGTCTGCGGAAAATGGGCGCGTCTTCGGGATGGAGCCGTTCCATGGACTGCTCGAACCCCATACGCCCACTTCCAGGCTCCATGCCAAAAATCCGATAGTGCTCTTCGGACCAAAGGACAGCTTCCCGCTGGTCCGTCCTCCAAGACCAACTTCCGATATGAGTCAGCCTCTGCGACTCCGCCAGGCANNAATCCTGGCTACGCCGCAATTCCTCTTCCGTGCAACGACGCTCCGTTATGTCGTGAATTGTGAGCACATACTCGGTCCGGCTCGATGGCAACTGCAAGGGTCGTGACCAGTATTCGGCGGGGAAACAGGTTCCATCTTTTCGCCAAAACAGGTCACCGACAATATGAATCTCCTGACGGGATTCGACTCCTTTGCCTAATGTGCACTCCCTGGAGGGATCGGTCGTCTCACTGGGAGAGCTGTGCCGCAGCAATTCGTCGAAGCTGTTTCCGATGATTTCGTCAGTTCTGTACTGGATCAGCTTCAGGAAGGCGTTATTGCAAAACGTAATGTTCCCCGCTGCGTCCAATCCGCAAAGGCTTTCGGCAACGACGTTCAGCAGGAGCTGCAGCTCACTATTCGACTCACTGAGGGAGCCTTTTAGTAGACGAGTCAGGGGCATGGAAGAGGTCCGTCTGACTAGATCGGCCAGGGAGCGGCAGCGGATGACAAGTCGCCCGCCTCACTCGGTTACAAAGGTAATTCGACTGGACAGGAGTGGGCGCGGACAGACACGGCCGAGTCTTCCGCAATCGCAATGAGTCAAGCGGTG